>JARWGK010000044.1:0-45141 GCA_040409725.1 Natronomonas sp. | reverse complement strand
CGCTCGCGCCGGAAACCGCTACCTGAACTCTCCGCTACCGCTTTCTACTGTTGCTGCCTGAACTCTCCGCTACCCCTTTCCCCCTATTGCTGCTTGAAATCCCCATTACCGCTTTCCCCTGTTGCTGCCTGAACTTTCCGCTACCGCTTTCCATTACTGCTGCTTGAAATTCACGTTACCGCAGTCTGAATCCACCATTGCAACCCTACCGACCTGTTGTGTCCGACGGTTTCTGCACCGAGATCCCCGTCAGCCAGCCATTTATGTGTCACACTGCGTCTGTGTGTCTGCTCCACCGTGTTGGCTACAGAATTCGGAACCTTCTCCCCCGGCCACGAGGTACGTGTGGATATGACGATACCTCGCCGAACTGCGCTCGTCGTCACGGCCCTTCTTTTGTGGCCGGTGGGCTCCGTCCTCGCCCACGGCGCAGGGTTGGCGAATGCTCCCGACCGCAGCCTCGACGTGCCGACGTGGCTGTTTCTTCTCACCGGCGGCGGCGTTATCGGTGCCTCGTTTCTGCTTGCGTCCTTCGTCACCGATCGAGCGTTTATCAGACAGATTCACTCCGCCTATCGTCGCTCTGTGATTCCTGCCGAACGGTTACTGCGGCTCCTCGGCCGTGGGATCGGACTGCTCGGCCTCGGTTTCATTCTCGTTGTCTGTTTTTTTGGCCCTCGCGATCCGTTGTTCAACGCGGGTGTGCTCCTCGTCTGGGCCGGTTGGTGGTCCGGATACGTCATGACGACGTACCTGGTCGGTAACTCCTGGCCGGTGATCAACCCGTTTCGAACGCTCGCGGAGGTGCTGCCGACGCTCGACCGCCCGTACCCGGACCGACTCGGCGCCTGGCCGAGTGTCGCCGGACTGCTCGCGTTGATCTGGTTCGAGGTCGTGAGCCCGGTTGCAGACCAGCCTCGCTTTCTCGGGAGTGCGATCGCCGGCTACACGGTATTGACGCTCCTCGGAGCGGCCGTTTTCGGCTCCGAGCAGTGGTTCGAATCCGCTGACCCCGTCTCTCGGGTGTTCGCGTACTTCGGTCGCGTCGCGCCGGTGTACCGGGCACCGGGTGAGAACGGTCGCCTCCGATTTCGACTTCCGGGCACCGGTCTCGACGAACCGCGTCTCGTCGATTCCTGGAGCGAGGTCGGCTTCGTCGTCGCCATCCTCTGGGCGACCACCTACGACGGCCTCGTCGCGACCCCTCTGTGGCGACAGACGGCCGTTTCGATCGTCGAGGCGGGGGTGCCGCCGAATCTTCTGTACGCCGTTTCTCTCCTCGTCGGGTACGGTTTTTTCCTCGGGATCTACCGCCTCGCCGCGACCTACAGCAAGCGATTCGCCCGGACGTACGTCCCGACCGAGACGCTCGCGTATCGCTTCGCACCGCCGCTTTTAGCGATCGCTGCGGGCTATCACGTCGCACACTTCCTCGGCTACTTTCTGGAGCTGCTGCCGGCGCTTTTGGGGACGCTTGCGGCACCACTCGATCCACCTGCGCCGGTCGCGCTCGTTCTCCCGGGATGGTTCGGGGGCGTCGACATCGCCTTCGTCATCCTCGGTCACCTACTCGCCATCTGGGCGGCCCACGCCGCTGCATACGACGTCTTTCCGGGAAAGCTGCAGGCCGTCCGTAGCCAGTACTCGATCACCCTCGTGATGGTGTTCTACACTATCTTCAGCCTCTGGATCGTCACACAACCGTACGCCGTCCCACCGTACGTCTCCTGAATATGAAACACGAAACACGAACTCGGTCTCAGACGCCGCCACCCGACGCGCCGGACGATCCGGCCGTCTGTGAACACTGCGGCGAGAAGTTCGTCGACGACCAGCTGCTTGCCCTTCACCGGGGACTGGAACACACGGACGCACTGTCAGCAGCCGAAATAGACGCCTACAGAGACGCACGAAGCCAGGAGCGAGACGCCGTCCGGCTGTTCCGATTGAAGGCACTCGCCGGATTGCTCCTCATTTATTTCGGCTTCATCTACGTGTATGCCTTCATCATCTGAGACGGACCGCCGCACAGACCGACGCGGTTTTGAGGTATCGGGCCCATCAATGTCGTATGCAAGCCGAGTCGGAGCCAGGGTCGGGTTCGGAGCCGGGGATCTCCGAACGGTACTACAAGACGAGCCCGTGGCCAGTCGTCATCGTTATCGGACTCGTTGCGAGTGAAATCGGCATTCTGTTCAACCTCTATCCGGTTGCGGTCACCGGATTGATCCTCTTCGTCGGCAGCGTCTCCGGGATCGTCCACGAGGCGGGTTACGTGGCGTCACCGTGGCGACTCGTGGCCGGTCTCGGCGCAACGCTCGTCTTCGTCGGACTGGCGATCGTCTCGACGCAGGTCGACGGCGGTGCTGCTGCATACGCCGCACAGGTCGCCGCCGACAACGGCGTCTCACAGCGCGGCTTTTCGATCGCCGCCACCGGAATCGTTCTGACCGTCGCCGGCGTCGTCCTTCCGCGTACCCTCCACTCCGGGCGCAGGTGACCGTCTGAACGAATCGCCCCGAAAACCACCCGCCGACGTCGACGCCGTTCGACGCCCTTCGATCACGGCCACGGACTCGTCCCGGCGAGCCAAGAGAAACCTCTTTGTAGTCGTATCCAAAGGTGCAAATAATGAGCGAGCGCATCTTCGATAAAGAAACGCTGTTGGATCTCACGGTCAACGTGATTCCGCTCGGGATCCTCATCTTCTTCATCGCCGCCTTCGTGTTGATCAACCCGTTTCCCGATTCACTCACGCAGGCCGCCAAACAGTACGCCATCGTTGGGCTCACGGCGATTGCACTCGTCATCCTCACGTACTACGCCGGCAAGGCCATCTCGACGGCCGAAAAAAACACCGAGGAGTTCATTCCGGCCGGCTACAGCAGAGCAGACGCAGAGCGTGGGCCGCCGATCCACGGCCACGACGAGGAAACCGAAGACGAGGCCGACGCCGACTCCGAAACCCCGGAACCTGCTTCCTGACCCTCCGATACATCCCGAAAGCTCTGCTGCCGCCCCCGAGAGGTCTGTTACCGTGCCCTGAATCCCGCGTCCCTGACTCGTCGTAGTCCCACCGACTCCCCTCGTCATCCGGCGTTTCGAACGGGCAAGCGCAACCTTTCTTTACCAGCAGTTCTCAGGGCTATGCATACATGGCTGCAGGACAGCTTGCGCTGACGGTTCTCATGGGGGTTCTTCTGGTGACCATCTTCGCACTGGTCGCACGCATGGAGAACTGGCAGACGTACACACCACTGGCTGCTGGTGCCCTCGGCACCGACGTCGAGGGCGACCACGGCCACAAACCGCCGGGTATCGTTCGCTGGTTTACGACGGTCGATCACAAGGACATCGGGATTCTCTACGGCACCTACGGAGTCATCGCCTTCCTCTGGGGTGGCGTCGCCGTCATGCTGATGCGGATCGAACTGTTCGTTCCCGAGTCGGTTCTCATCGAACCGGCGTTCTACAACGCCCTGCTGACGAGCCACGGCATCACCATGCTGTTTCTCTTCGGCACGCCGATCATCGCCGCCTTCGCGAACTACTTCGTTCCGCTCTTGATCGGTGCCGACGACATGGCCTTTCCCCGAATCAACGCGATTGCATTCTGGCTTCTTCCGCCGGGTGCCGTGTTGATCTGGATCGGGTTTTTCACCCAGCCGCTCGGCATCGGCATCGGCCCGGCCGAGACCTCCTGGACGATGTACACGCCGCTCTCGGTCGAACAGTCCAACCCCGGCGTCGACCTCATGCTCCTCGGACTGCACCTCACCGGCGTCTCCGCGACGATGGGTGCGATCAACTTCATCGCCACCATCTTCACCGAACGCGGCGACGACGTCAACTGGGCGAATCTCGACATCTTCTCCTGGACGATCCTCACCCAGTCCGGCCTGATCCTGTTTGCATTCCCGCTTCTGGGCAGTGCACTCATCATGCTGTTGCTCGATCGAAACTTCGGGACGACCTTCTTCGCCGTCGAAGGAGGTGGGCCGATACTGTGGCAACACCTCTTCTGGTTCTTCGGCCACCCCGAGGTGTACATCCTCGTTCTGCCGATGATGGGAATCGTCTCCTGGGTGCTGCCGAAGTTCGCCGGCCGCAAACTGTTCGGCTTCAAGTTCGTGGTCTACTCGACGCTCGCGATCGGTGTCCTCTCCTTCGGCGTCTGGGCCCACCACATGTTCGGCTCCGGGATGGACCCCCGCGTCCGGGCGTCGTTCATGGCGACTTCTCTCGCCATCGCGATTCCCTCGGCGGTGAAGACGTTCAACTGGATCACCACGCTGTGGAACGGACGGGTTCGACTGACCGCCCCGATGCTGTTCTGCATCGGCTTCATCTCGAATTTCGTCATCGGTGGCATCACCGGCGTGTTCCTCGCCTCGATCCCGGTGAATCTGCTCCTCCACGAGACCTACTACGTCGTCGGTCACTTCCATTACATCGTGATGGGGATGATCGCCTTCGCTGGCTTCGCCGGCGTCTACTACTGGTTCCCGATCGTCACCGGTCGAATGTACCAGCGCAAGCTCGCGAAGTGGCACTTCTGGCTGTCGATGATCGGCGTCAACATCACCTTCTTCGGGATGCTCGCCATGGGCTATCTCGGCATGCCCCGACGGTACGCAACCTACGAGTTCAACCCCGCACTCGCGCCGCTGGCCGAGATCACGACGCTCCATCAGGTGACGACCGTCGGCGCCTTCCTGATCGCCATCGGGACGCTCATCTGGCTGTGGAACATCGTCCAGTCGTGGGCCGAGGGGCCGGAGGTCACCGACCCGGACCCGTGGAACACGAAGCGAGACGGCCTCCACGGGCGTGAGTTCGCGTGGTTCGAACAGCAACTCGCCGCCGCCGACGGCGGTGAAGAGGAACTTGCGACCGACGGCGGCGACGAGGTCACAACCGACGGCGGTCAGACCGACGACGGCACGACCGACGAAAACTAACGGCGACCGTTCGTTTCTTTTCGATCGCAGGCGATATTACACGGAAGTCAGAACCAAGATCAGCCCGGTCGTCGCCATCAACACCGCAACGCCGACCAACACGAGAAGCAGATACTCCTTTTCAGTAAACTTCCGGCGTGATTCGGACATACGCCGGCTTGGAGTCGACCGCTCAAAAACATTTCAAAACGCTCCCAACCCGAAAGTGTAATCGCCGTCGTCTCCGTACGAGACGGTAGTGACGGACGGAAGCGCTGACACGGAGGGTGGATACAGCGGCGAGGTGATCATTCTCCTGTTGTACGGTATCGTCGTCGCCATCGCCGGAACGATGGGATCCGTGATCGGATCGATGGGGCTGGAACTGCAGCCGGTGTCGTTTCTCGGGATCGTGACCTTTCAGCCGACGCCGCTCGGCCTCGCCGCCTTCGGGATGACGGTCGTCGGGTTCACACTCGGCGTCATCCTCGTCCTCGTCGTCGTCGTCTCCCGTCGGTACGCCTAGATTACCCCTCCCCGACCAGCCGCTCTTCGTCGCCCCACTCCTCCTGTCTGAGTTCGTACTTCTGGACCTTTCCCGTCGCCGTCGTCGGCAGCGTCTCGACGAACTCGATTCGGCGGACGGTTTTGTACCTCGCGAGGTGTTCTCGGGTGAAGTCGATCAGTTCTTCGTCTGTGACGCCGGGATCGTCCGGATCGCCGCTTGCGGGTACGACGAACGCCTTCGGCGTTTCACCCCACTCCTCGCTCGGAGCGGGAATGACGGCGACGTCGTCTACGGCCTCGTGTTCGAACAGCGTATCCTCCAGTTCGAGACTCGAGATGTTCTCCCCGCCGGAGATGATGATGTCCTTCTTGCGATCCTGGATGGAGACCATCCCGTGTTCGTCCATCGTCGCCAGATCGCCCATGTGGTAGTACCCCTCAACCCGATCGTCGAATGCCTCCGCGGTCGCCTCGGGTTTCTCCCAGTAGCCCTCCATCACCTGATTGCCGCGGACGACGATCTCGCCGATCGTCTCCCCGTCTCGCGGAACGTCGTTGCCGTCCTCGTCGACGACACGAATTTCCGTGCCGAGATATCCGAGTCCCTGCTTTTTTTTCACACCGAAGCGATCCGAGGAGTCTCGATCGAACAGCCGTCTGGCGTCGGAGGTCGTCACGAGCGGCCCGGTTTCCGTCGCGCCGTAGACGTGTTTGAGATACCAGCCGAACTCCTCTTCGATGTCGCGGATCGTCGCCTCCGGCGGTGCACTGCCGGCAGTCGCCACCCGAACGTCGTTGTCGCCGGCGACATCGACGTCGTGGTCCTCGTAGTGGCTCGTGAGCTGTTTCAGAACGGTCGGGGCGGCACACAGATACGACACGTCCTCGGCGGGAATCGTCTCGAAGACGCCCTCGACGTCGACCCCCCTCGTACAGACGTGTTTCGCCCCGAGACCGGTGATCGCGAAGATGTGTCCCCACCCGTTGACGTGAAACATCGGCAGCGTCCACAGGTACACGTCGTCGTCCGTGATTTCGTGGTGGATCGAGACTAGGTAGGCGTGCAGCGATTCCGTCCTGTGGGTTCGCATCACGCCCTTGGGATCGCCGGTTGTCCCCGAAGTGTAGTTGATCGTGATGACCTCCTTTTCGTCCATCTCCGGCCGATCGTAGTCGGTTCCGGCGGCATCCAGCAGTTCGTCGAAGGACGCCCAGTCTCCGTCGACAGCGTCGGCGTCGTTCGTCACGAACAGTTCCGTCGGCACCTCGTCGCGGACCGCCTCGATCTTCTCTGCGAAGTCGTAGTCTGCGTAGATGGCCGTCACGTCGGCATTTTTGAGGATGTACTCGAAATCACTCGGCGTCAGCCGGTAGTTCAGCGGCGTGTGGATGGCTCCGATCTGCATCGCACCGTAGGCCGCCTCGAGGTGGTAGTGAGTGTTCGGATCCAAAATCGCAACTCGGTCGCCTTTCTCGATGCCGCGTTCCTGCAACGCCGCCGAGAACCGATCGGCCCGCGTGCCGAACTCCTCGTACGTGTAGCGTTCACCCGTCGTTGCGACGATCGCTTCCTGGTCTCCGTAGTGGTCTCGGGCCCGATCCAGAAAGTCCGTCACGAGCAGCGGTTTGTGCATGAACGATAATGTTGAACGACCCCGTCATAGTGATTTGGGTTCACACATCACGGTCGACGAGAGGATCTCGTCGTCAACCGCCCGCGTGGCCACCTTGCTCCGTTCAGGGCACGGAGTCGTCAGTAGTCGTGATTCTGCAGTCGCTTCGTCGTCTCCACGAGCGGGTGGTGTGCGTAATCGACCTCCTGAATGTCGTCGATTCCCTCCAGGCCACCTTTCCGTGCCGTCTCGGCCATCCCCAGTTCGATCCGTTCGTCCAGTTCGATCACGTATGCGTCCATCTCCTCGATCCCGAGACGGCCGGCGGCTTTGACCCGGTGGTGGCCGTCGGCGAGCAACAACTCGCCGCTGTTGTCGATCACGACGAGCGGTTCGGCCAGCCCGTTTTCGAGTTCGTACCGCCGCCCCTCGAGTTCGTCCGTGTACACCTTGTTCTGTGTCGGCGTCAACCTGCTCAGATCGACCGTCCTCCGGGTCTCTGATGCGGTGATTCCGTGGATGTTCTCGAGTGTCTGCTGGAGTTTGTCGACCTTCTCGGGGGTGGCACGTTCGATCTGTGAGCGAATCACGTCCGCGTTTGCGATGATGCCGACGAGATTTCCAGCGTCGTCGACGACCGGAAGCCGCTGGATTCCGGAGCGAAGGATCACGCGTGCGGCGTCTGTGATCTTCATATCCGGGTGAGCGACGATGATGTCCTTCGTCATCACCTTGAAGATCAAATCTCTGTCGTCCGCAAGCAGCAGATCGCGGGCACTTATGAAGCCCTCGACGTGTCGCCCGTCACAGACCGGAAACCCGCTGTGGTCGTCGCTGTCCGCCATCCGTCTGGCGACCGAAAGCACCGTATCGTCAGGTGAGACCGTCTCGACGTCTCGCGTCATGTAGTCGGCTACCTTGGGCTTGTCGCGTCCCAGTTCGTCTGTGTTCAGCGTTTCACCTGACATACACGGTCGAACGGCCCCGCGGCGCAAAAGCTTCACTCCCGGGGGTACCCGATGTCTGCCTCGAAGATACTGTCGTAATGTCCTCTGTACGGGCGTCGTGCGGTCGTGATCGTCTCTCGAAACCGCTCTCCGATGACGTCTGCTATCGCCGATCCGTCCTCGCCCTCCAGAAGTGGTCTGACCGGGAGCTGTGCCCCGGCCATATCGGCGTGTCCGCCGGCACTTCCGATCTGTCCGAACGCATCCCGAAGCACCTCACCGAGATCGATCTCGGCTCCTCTGGCGCGTGCGGAGATGTGGATCGTATCCCCCTCGCGTCCGAAGACGAGTACGATCGTCACGTCCTCGATGTCGAGCAGCCGATCGGCGGCCTGAGCGAGCGCATCTCGATCGGGCAACGCTCCGACGAACGTCGTCAACACCCCCTTTTCGACGCGTCGATTGCCCGCCGCTGCTGCGAGCACGTCGAGCGTCTCACCGGTGACACTCGGCGTTTCGATCTGCCGCAGGGCGGTGTGGTCTGCGCGTTCGATGAGCGTACTCGCTGCGGTGAAATCCTCGATCGACACCTCGCGGCTGAAGTCCATCGTGTCCGTTCGGATTCCGTACAACAGTCCCGTGGCGAGTCCGGAGTCGACCTCCATGCCGATGGCCTCGATATACTCGGCGATGAGCGTACTCGTTGCGCCGACGTCGCTGCGGAGATCGACGAATCGGCCCTCGACCGGTCCCCGAGGTGGATGGTGGTCGATCACCACGTCGACGGAGACGGTCTCGGGGAGGCCGTTGTTCGCACCGGGGCGTGAGTGGTCGACGAGAGCGATCCCTCCGTATTCGTCGTGATCGTCGCCGGTCAGTCGCCGGAGATCGAACTCCAGTACGTTCACGAGCGCCCGGTTTTCCTGATGGCTAATCTCACCGTAGTAACACGCCTCCGAATCGACGCCGAGTGCATCGGCGATTCGACAGAGTCCGACGGCCGAGGCAATCGCGTCCGGATCCGGATTGCTGTGGGCGATCACGCCGAGTGGTCCGTCGATCGATCGAAGCACCGCCGCGAGCTGTTTCGGCCGTGCACCGCCGCTGCCGTCGATGCGGCCGAGGAGGTTGGCCACGGTTTCGGCCGTCGGATCGATGACTCGATCCGCGTGTGCTGCGATGGATTGTCTGTCCCCTGAGCCGGTGTAGGCGAGGACGAATGCATTCGGATAGGCGTCCCGTGCGACGGCTGTTCGGTTTGCCGTTCGCCCCGGCGTATCGGGGGTGACGATGATGCTGTCGACGGGTCCACCGACGGCCCGGATCGCGTCCGGATCGGTCAAATCTGCCGCCTGTGCGTCGAACCCGTCGTCTCTGAGTGTCTTGATGCGGTCGGTGTCGTCGCCGACGATGAGCAACCGTCCCGGGCGATCCGCGAGTCGGGTCCCGAGTAACGCACCAACCGACCCACACCCCAGCACCAGCCGGTTCATACACTACACAGAGGCGAGGACGACAAAAAGCGTACTGAACGTCCTACAGCAGCGCGGCGGCGGCGTCGAAGGCCGCGCCGTCGAAGACCGCAACTCCCGGGAGCAGAACGACGGTGATAACCGCTGCACCGATGACTGCGGCGTACAGCGCCGTCGGATACTGTTCGATCTCGAGTCCCTCCGCCGGATCTTCGATCCACATCGCCTTGACGACGCGGCTGTAGTAAAACAGCGACAGAGCGCTGTTTACCGCGCCGACGAGTGCGAGCCACCAGACGCCGCCGTCGACGGCTCCGGCGAAGAGGTAGTACTTCGAGATGAACCCGCCGCCGACCGGCAGTCCGGCCAGAGAGAACATGAAGATCGTCATCGCGACGCAGGCAAACGGTGCCTGTGTTGCCAGCCCGTTGTAATCGGAGAAGGTCCGACCGATGTCCCAGTACTCCGCGAGAGCGATAAAGAGGAACGCGCCGGTGTTCATGAAGCCGTAGACGAGCAGGTGAATCATCCCCGCACCGAGGACGAGACCGCCGTCACCGACGCCGGTCAACGCGCCGAGGCCGATCAACACGTAGCCGGCGTGACCGATCGAGGAGTAGGCGAGCATCCGCTTGACGTTTTCCTGTGTCGCGGCGGCGAAGTTACCGAGCGTCATCGTGACGATCGCAAGCACCTGGAAGGCCAACACCCAGTCGATGGTTGCGGCGACCTCCTGAATCGGGAAGGCAACGACGAACACCCGGAAGGCAACGACGAAGCCGGCGGCCTTCGACGCCGAGGAGAGGAACGCCGAGATCGGTGCCGGCGCACCCTCGTAGGCCTCGGGCGCCCAGAAGTGAAACGGCACGGAAGCCGTCTTGAAGGCGAATCCACCGAGGATCATCAACACGCCGACGCCGAAGACGCCTGGGAAGTCAGCGGTTGCCGTCCCCGCGCTCGCGGCGATGTCGTTCAACAGCAGACTGCCGGTCGAGGCGTAGATGAGAGAGATTCCGTAGACGAGAATCGACGACGACAGCGCGCCGATGAGGAAGTACTTCAGCGCCGCCTCGACGGAGCCACGATTCTTCTTCAGATACGCCACGAGTGCGTACGACGGCAGCGAGGCGAGTTCGAGCGAGATGAACACGATGGCGAGGCTGTTTGCCGACGCCATGAGCGACATCCCCGTCGCCGCGAGCAACACGAGCATGTAGTACTCCGCCTTGTACGGCAGATCACGGATGTAATCGGCCGAGGCGAGTGCGACGAGGGCGGTGACGCTGCCGAAGATGAAGGTAAACAGCAGGCTCATTCCGTCGACGATGAGCGTCCCCTCGAACAGTTCGATACCCGGATCGGCCACCCCGGAGAGGAGGAGGCCGCCGGAGACGACCATCGCGGCGGTCGAACCGAGCGTCGTCACGGCGGCGAGTACGCCACCACTGCTGGAGCCTTCCGGATCGATCGAGTCGATCACGAACAACAGTAGTGCCGTCAGGACGAACGCCGCCGTCGGGACGAGCAGCAGCCAGTTGCTCACGTGTTCCATCAGAACGCACCTCCTTCGAGAACCGGATCGACTGCGTCACGGATCATCTCGAAGAACACGTCCGGTGCCGTTCCGAGAAGAACGATGAGCAACACGAGGACGACGAGCGGTGCCACGTCGTGCAGCGGTGCTTCCGTGACCTCGTAGTCGGTTTCGAGCCGATAGGCGCCGAACAGCGACCGTTGCATCGCCCACAGCAGGTAGCCGGCGACGATGACGATACCGAACATCGCGACCGCGGTGAAAAGCGGTGCTCCCGGCAGCACCGTCGAATCGAACGCGCCGAGGAAGATGAACAACTCGGCGGCGAAGCCAGCCATGAGCGGCAGCCCCATGTAGGCGAAGGCTCCGGCGACGAACACGCCGGAGGTGATCGGCATTCGATCAGCCATCCCCGCCATATCTCCGACCATCCGGGTGTGAGAGGCGTTGTAGATGACGCCGACGGTCATGAACAACAGCCCGGAGATGAGTCCGTGGGCGATCATCTGGAAGGTCGCGCCACCGACGCCGTAGACGGTGTAGGCGATCAATCCGAGGATCACGTATCCCATCGAGGACACCGAGGAGTAGGCGACGATTCGCTTGAGGTCCTTCTGTGCGAGTGCCAACATCGCGCCGTAGATGATCGACAACACGGCGATGGTGGCGATCGGGATCGCAAGCAGGATCGCCTGCTCCGGCAGCATCGTGAAGTTGAACCGCAGCAGGGCGTAGGTTCCCATCTTCAGGAGCACACCGGCGAGCATCACCGAGGCCGGCGTGGGCGCCTCGACGTGGGCGTCCGGCAGCCACGTGTGGACGGGGACGACCGGGACCTTCACCGCGAATCCGACGAACATGGCGAGGAAGGCACCCATCGCGAGTGCCTCCGGACCGACCGGCCCGAGTGCGCCGAGTTGTCCGGCCCGCAGTGCCTGTGCGACCTCCGGCAGCCCGGCCGACGAGACGGCATCACCCAACCCAAACACGAGTGCGAAGTAGCCGATGAACATCACGATCGAGGCGATGTTGGTGTAGACGAAGAACTTGATCGCGGCGTACTTCCGCCGTGGACCGCCCCAGACCCCGATCAGGAAGTACATCGGGACGAGAACGGCCTCCCAGAAGACGAACCAGAGGATGAAATCCAAAGCGGCGAAGACGCCGATCAGACTCGCCTCCATGAACAGCATTAGTCCGTAGAACTGGCTCTGTCGCTCGTCGATCGGCGTCCACGCGCTGACGATCGCAAGCGTCGTCAGCACGGTCGAGAGGACGATGAGCGGCAGCGAGATGCCGTCGACGCCGACGTGGTAGTTGACCGCGTACGGCCCGAGGACGAGCCATTCGGCAAACGTCTCGTAGGCGATGTCGCCGCCGAGTAGTGCGTTACCGCGTCCGTCGAAGGCGGCGTACATGTAGAGTGAGATCAAAAGCGGCGGGACGGAAACCGCCGCGGCGAGCTTTCCGGCGATTCGGTCGGGGGCGACGAAGACGACCGCTGCGCCGAGAAGACACAGTCCGATGAGGGCCTCGATCAGCATTCAGATCCACCCCCCGAGTGCGGCGAAGACGACGATCAGCACGATCAGGCTCACGGCGATCAACGCGGCGTAGTTGGTGACGACCCCCGTCTGAATCCGGCGCAGACGGTCGCCGGTGAACAGACTCACGCTCGAAATCGTGTTGACTGCGCCGTCGATGATGCCCTGATCGAACGTGTCCGCAGCCCGTGCAACCCTCGCGGTGAGGCCCTCCGCGAGCCACACCTGATACTCGTCCTGATAGTAGTTGTTCATGAGTAGTGTCTGAATCGACCCGAGCTTCTCCGTGTGCCGCGTCGGTTCGGGGCCGCGGTAGAGTACGAACGCCGCACCCGCTCCGACGACAGCGAGTGTCAACGCCAGTCCGCCGCCGAGCAACACGGTCAGCGCCTCGCTGCCGATGACACCCGTCTCGTAGCCGGCGTAGGTCACGAGCAGTTCACCGTAGTGATCCGAACTCGTCAGCAGTTCCGGCGGTGCATCGGCAAACCACTGTGAGAGGAAGTTCACCGGTGCTCCGGTCAGCTTCTCGACCGGAACCATGTTGATGAAGCCACCGACGACGGCGAGGACACCCAACACGACGAGTGGAAGCTTCACGTTCCAGCGAACGCCGTGTGGATGTTCGGCCGTCTCCGTCCGTGGTTTGCCGTGGAAGGTCAGCATCACCATCCGGATCGTATAGAAGCCGGTAAGCAACACCGCACCGAGTGCCATCGCGTAGGCCCCGAGCAGAAGCGGCGTCTCCAGCCCGACGACGAGGGTGTCGAAGAGCACCTCGTCTTTCGACCAGAAGCCGGCGAACGGGAAGATGCCCGCGAGTGCGAGCGAACCGGCGAGGAAGGTGAGATACGTCGTTTTCATCTCCCCTTTGAGACCGCCCATCTTCCACATATCTTCCTCGTGGTGCATCGCGATGATCACCGAACCGGCACCGAGGAACAGAAGCGCCTTGAAGAAGGCGTGGGTGGTGAGATGGAACACGCCGGCGACGTAGCTGCCCGCACCCAACGCCAGCATCATGTAGCCGTACTGGCTGATCGTCGAGTAGGCGAGCACCTGCTTGATTTCGTTTTTGACGACGCCCATCGTCGCCGCAAACAGCGCGGTGAAGGCACCGACGAAGGCGATGATCGCAAGCACCGTCGGCAGGAGTGCATAGAAGCCGTACATCCGGGCGATGAGATAGACGCCGGCTGCGACCATCGTCGCGGCGTGGATCAGCGCAGACACCGGCGTCGGGCCCTCCATCGCGTCGGGCAGCCACGTGTGGAACGGGAACTGTGCGGACTTGCCGAACGCCCCACCGAGTACCAACAGTCCGAGGATCGCAAACCACGTCGAGGCCTCGAATCCGAAGGTGTTCACCGACTCCTCACCCGAAAGCACCGCCTCGGCGAGCGCCGGGAAGCCGTCCGATCCGGCGAATCCGGCCGTCGAGAACGTCACGAGGACGCCGACGACACCGATGAGGAAGAAGTAGTCCCCGAATCGGGTGACGAGGAACGCCTTCTTCGCCGCCGACGGCGGGCCGGGGTCCCGAAACCAGAAGCCGATCAGCAGATACGAACACAGCCCAACCAACTCGAAGAAGATGAAGGCCATGAGGAGGTTATCCGAGAAGACGAAGGCGAGCATACTCGCGGAGAACAGCCCGAGTGAGGCGTAGTACCGCGGCAGCCCGGTTTCACCCTCGTCGTTCATGTATCCGAGCGAGAAGATGTGGACGAGGACGGCGATCAGCGAGACGATGACGAGCATGAGCGCCGACAGCTGGTCTAAGAGCAGGCCGAAGGTCAACGAGAACGGTTCCGCCGCGTCGACGAAGGTGTAGATCGTCTCGTTGTACGTCGAACCGCCGGCGACTGCCGCGAGTACGGCGAGTGACAGAAGCAGCGAGCCGCCGGTTGCGACGACGCCGACCCAGGCGCCCTTCGCCGGCAGGCGGTCGCCGGCCAGAAGCGCCACGAGGAACGACACGAACGGAAGCAGTGCGATCGCGGGTGCGAGTTGGAACACGGCCTCCATCTTACCACCTCATCGTTGCTGCTTCGGTCACGTCCACGTCGTCGAAGTTACGGAAGATGACGAGGATGATCCCGATTCCGATTGCGACCTCCGCGGCGGCCAATGCCATCGTGAACAGCACGAACACCTGTCCGGTCAGGTTCTCCCAGTAGAGGGCGAAGGCGACGAGGTTGATGTTCGCGGCGTTCAACATCAACTCGACGCTCATCAGGAACACGAGGGCGTTTCGGCGCGTCAACACGCCGAAGAGGCCGATGCAGAACACGGCCGCCGAGAGGAGCAGATACGCCTCCGCCGGCACGGCAGAAAGCGTCACTGTTCGCCCTCCTTCTTTGCGAGCATGACTGCCCCATCCAGTGCCGCATCGAGGACGATAGCGATCGTGATGAAGGCGACGAGGAAGCCTTCACTCGCCACCGTTCGGGCGTCGAGATTGAACATCGCGTAGCCGATCGAGGCGGTTATTTCGCCGTCTTGAAACCCGTCTGCGGTACCGAATCCGGACGTAGCGAAGATGACGGCGAGAATCCCGAACAGTCCGACTGCTAGGACTCCGACGGCCATCTGTCTCGACTTCCGGACACGCGGTCGGGTCGTCACGAGGCGACCTCCTCGCCGGTGTCGGCGTCGACCTCGGGTTCGGGTTCGGATCCCGGCTGTTCCTCGGGGTCGGGGTCCCGACGGACCATCATGACGGCGAATGTGATCAAAACCAACACACCACCGACGTACACGAGTACCTGCATCACGGCGAGGAACTCGGCTGCGAGCATGACGTAGTGGACTGCGACGGACAGAAGCGCCGCACCGAGGAGTAGCGCCGAGTGCCAGATGTCTCGCATCAACACGACACCCAGACTTGCCCCGATCGTGACCAGCGCAAACAGCCCGAATGCCAGTATCTCGTACGGTACGATCATTACTTACCCCTCAAGAGGCGGCCCCTTTGAAGATTTCCCATTGCGGCGGCCGTTTTATTTTCTACCCCGATGGCATCGCAGAATCGCATGTGCCTCGGGCTCCCGCAGTTCGGGGCTCGATGCATAAAAGAGACTCTCGTCGCCGAATCGCCTCGCTCGATTACTCTGTGCCGCTTCGTCGCTCCTCGAAGTACGCCCGCACCTCTCGGCCGACCGGAATCACGACCCAGAAGGCGAGTGCACCGAAGATGGCAAACCACATCACGATCTCACGGACGAAGATGGTCAACTCGCCGTAGGTGCCGAGGTCCTCCGGCGGCGGCGCGATGAGTTGGGTACCCTCGAACCCCGCGGTGGTCAGCCACGCCGAGATGGCCATCCAGATCAGGCCGGCGGTCGTGAGAATGCCGAGCCCTTTGACGAATTCATCAGCCATTGTGGGCTCCTTCGTCGGAGTCGTCTTTAGACTTTCCCATTCCCTCGGTTCGGAATCGGGTGGAAAAGGCATACACCGCCGATCCGCCGACGATCAATCCGATCCCGAGCACTGCGAGGATCAGGTTGACGTCCTCCGGTGCGACCGTCGCACGCTGTGTCGCCCGATCGAGGACGATGAAGCCCGCGAGAATCGAGACGATCGCGATGAGCGTCGAAAACACCGTGACGGTCTTGTACAGCCGAAGCGGCACGATCACGTCGCGTCCGTCGGGACCGACACGGACGCTCGCCTCCGAGGCCCGCGGCGACTCCCGGCGTTCCGTCGACTGCCCTTCTGTTCCGTCGTCGTCTGGCGGTTCGGCGGCTGGCGAATCGTCGACTCCGTCTCGTTCGGACGCCGTCGATCCCTCGACTGTTTCGTCGCCGGCTCCGTTTCGACCACGGTCCTCGTCTGACATCGATCTCTCTGTCGAAGGTGTGGGGCTAAGGCGGTATAAAACGCAGCAAACGAAGACGGGGACCGACTCACTTCGGCGGTCGGAGCCGGTAGTACCGGCGGTTCAGCGAGAACATGTACCCCTCCCGCATCGTCTTCAACACCGCGTAGGTGAGGAAGAAGGTGACCACCGGCAGGAAGAAGGTCAGCGTGAACAGCTCCGGAACGGTGATCGGGAACGTCTCGGCGACGAGGTTCTGGACCGGCAGGACGGCGATCGTAAACGCGAAGACGACGCCGCCGACGCCGAGAGCCGCCCAGAACGGCTCCTCGACCGGGCGCCGGGCGCTGCCCTTGTTCAGGAACGGCACGATGGCGATGAAGCCGACGACGACGAGGTTTGCGAGGACGCCGTAGACGCGGTCGCTCATCAGCTTCTCACCGCCCAGCAGTGCGAGATCCGGGTTGATCGGATCGAGGTGCAACAGTCCGAACGACCAGTACAGATACCAGTCCGGCAGGATGACCGCCGGCGTCGAATCGGGGTTGGCCGGACTCGGGATGTGTGGCGGGATCGCCGCCGCGAGGAAGAACATCGCCCCGAGGAAAAACGAGGTGATCGCGAGATTCCGGATCATCTCGTGGGGCCACGTCGGGAACGCGAGCACGTCACGCTCGACGTAGTCGGACTCCCGTCGAAGCTCCTCGTCCTCGCGGCGTGAGCGCTCGAAGTACTCGTAGGTGAGCTGTGCGAGGCCCTGCGTTCGCTCCTTGCGTTCCGACCAGGTCGGGGCCTGATCGTCCTGCGGGACGATTCCGGTCCCACCGTCGGCCTTCGGTTCGCCTCCGTCCGTCTGTGGTTCGTTGTCGCTCATTGTTTCAGTGCGGTTCTGCGATGCCCTGCATCCAGACGATGCCGATGTGGACGGCGATGAGCGCCGTCACCACGAACGGCAGTATGAAGACGTGCAGGATGTACATTCGCTGTAGCGTTGCCTCTCCGAGCGTGAAACCACCGAACAGCAGCTGGGCGACCCACTCACCGACGAGCGGGATCGAAAGCGCCATCTCGACGCCGATCTGGCCGGCCCAGAAGGAAAGCTGGCTCCACGGCAGCAGGTAACCGGTGTACCCGAACACCATCGTCAGCGAGATGAGGACGATGCCGAGGATCCAGTTCAGCTCCCGCGGTTCCTTGTACGCCCCGGTGAAGTACACCCGAAGCATGTGGAGGAACACGGCGGCAGTCATCACCTGTGCCGACCAGCGGTGGAGACTCCGGAGGTAGAACCCGAAGTTCAGATCACCCATGATGAACAGGACGTTCGAGTACGCCACCGTCCGGATTCCTTCCGTCGTCGCCGTCGACGGGGCGTAGTAGAAGCCCAGCACCGCCCCGGTAACCGCGGCGACGACGTAGGCGATGGTACTGAACGATCCTAACGCGTACAGCGGATACCAGTACCAGAACTTGTTGTCGAGGTTGTACTGCTCCGTGTGGCTCTTCGGCATCTGGAGGTTCGTCTTGTAGTACATATCCTCCAGCAGTTCCAGATAATCGACGATCCGGAGTCGCCGGTCGATCCAGACCAGGCTGATCAGATACACCTCCTCGATCGGCGAGAGGTCCTTCGTATCGAGCCACTCGCTGTGGTCGTGTTCGTCGTTGCGTTCTAAGCTCATTGTTATTCGGGCCTCGGTAGTGCGACGTAGGTGTCGAAGATGGGGCTGAACGGATCGTACACCGACTGGTGACACTGACAGTACACCTTGTCCTCGCCGTCGAACTGTGCGGACTCCCGCAGTTCCTTGTAGCCGGGGATACAGCAGAAGTGCGTACAGACGTTCAGCCACGCGATCACGTTCTGTTCGCTCGCGGCGTCGAACCACTCGCCGACCTGTCCGCCCTGGTCGATCATCTCCTGAACGTTCGACGATCTGATGACCGTCACCGGAAGGCGGCCGTCGTCGACGCCCTCCGAACGCCACCGACAGGAGGCGGGCTTTCCGACGCCCTCGTTGCCGACGTCGTTGCCCCACGTCTCGTAGTCGTCGAGGTGATCGATGTGGAGTCGGTCGCCCTCGTCCATCTCCTCCTGTTGCCACTCGTAGTCGGGGCCGGAGATCGATCGGAAGTAGTTGTCCTGATCCTCGTCGGGAACGACACCCGGCGAGTTCTGTCGGCCACAGTACTGGAACCACTCCGTGGAGTACCGCTGGCCACCCAACTCTTCCTCGGCGACGGTGAAGGTAATACCGGCTTCCGTCACCTCCTCTGCATCGGGCCACCGTCCGCGGATGTACCCTTCGGAGTCGACTTCGACCGGGACGTACGGCATCCCGCGGGGTGCGGGACCGCTGACTCGCTCGATGCCGACGAACGGTGTCACACCGCCACCGGCACCGGAAGCAGTCGTCGAGAGGTCGATCGTCGCCGCCCCGGTGACACCGACGCCCGCGAGCGCTGCGGATCCGACGACCCCTTTGACGAACCGTCGCCGCCCGGATTCACTTGGATATTTGTCACTCATTGTGTTACTTCTTGTAGTACGGATAGATCGCGCGTTTGAACTTCTCGACTGCGCCGTCGGTGATTTCCTCGCCGTGCATGTCCTCCTCCTCGATGTAGAGGTCCTCCCACTTTCGCCGACGCTTCTTGACGACCATCACGTCGGGGAGGAACTCCTTGCGGTACAGAAGGAGGATGAATGCGAGATTGACGAAGACGAGTGCGAGCAGTCCTCCGAGCAGGACGTTGCCCAGTTCGGTCAGCCCCCAGCCCGACGCGAGCCCGTACGTGAACAGCCCGACGAAGACGATCTGCAGCACCGAAAGCAACACGATCGTGATCGCCGCGACGGTGCTCTCGCGGGCTGGCTCGTACCGGTGGATTGCTCCGTAGCTGTTGTCGGACATGGTTCAGTTCGCTCCACTCGTATGTGGGGACTCGCCGTACTTTAACGTATAGAACGTGAACACGAGCGAGACGACGAGCATCAACAGGACGCTGACGCCAACCCAGTGTTCGTGAATGTCGGTCCCGAAGTCGGCTGGATCCTGTGCTGCGGCCTCAGCGGGGTCGATCGTCGGCACGTCGTCACCGACGGCGATGCCGCCTTTCATTCCCTGACCGACGTGGGGGGCACAGTTGTAGAGGATGATTCCGTCGTTCACCTCGGTCGCCTCCTCGGTGACGGTGTAACTCCAAGTGTGACCCGCCTCGCTGACGATGTCCTCGAAGCCGAAATCCTCGATCCCGTCGTGACGAGCGACGTTGTGTCCGCCGCCTTCGCCGGTCCACTCGAAGATGAGTTCAGTCCCCGGATCGACCCAGATCGCCGCCGGATCGAAGGCGAGGCCATCGGACCCGGCGCCAACTTCGATCGTCACCTCCTCCTGTCCACGCAGATCGGTTGCTGAATCGAATCCACGGGCGTCGTCCAGATACGGCCCGAAGTCGGGTTCCTCCTGAGCAGCAGCCGGAGCTGACGCACCCGCGGTCGCGGCTGTGGCGACTGTTGCACCGCCGGCAGCGCGCATAAAGTCCCGCCGTTTCATACAGCCGAAGCTCAGAACTGTTCGATCATAAACCCACCGATGGCAGTCCCGTCCACGTCGGAAATACCGCCCGTACAGGTGCCGCTATCTCCGGTTTTGGATCGTCGCTGTTTTTGTTCGTTCACTCGTCGCCGGCTTCCAGTGCCTGTTTGTGAACCTGCTCCATCGCCACCTCGAGTTCCTCGCCGCCGGCCTCGAATGCTTCATCGGGCATAAAGGACGGTCGTTCGTCGGTTCCGGCACCCACCGCGCGCAGCCGATTCCGGTACTCCTCGGATCGCATCCGGTCCGAGAGCCGCGCGTTCGCAACCGTGACGAACAGAAAGATCCCCAGCAGGAGAAACACGATACCGAGGGTTGCGACGATCGCTCCGGCGAACCCGATGTCGATCGCGCCGACGATACTACCGAGCCAGACGAGCAGGAACACCACCCCCGAAAGCGTCGTCGCCCCCGCGACGAGCTGTAACATCCGGTTGCCAAAGTCGCCGCTTTTATTCGGAACCGTGTCGGGATGGGGCAGCCCGGCATCATCGTCGACGTCGGGGACGTCGTACTCCTCCATCGAACACAGCGCGACCATCGGTTCGACGTCCCGCAGAATCGTGCCGGTGCCCCTGATCGATCCGTCCGGTCTGACGATGGCGTACCCCTCGTCGGAGTATGCGACCACCCGATCGCGGTCGGCATCGCCCTCGGCGACCCGCTCTACGACGGCGAAGACGTGCCGGTTTGCGACGTTCGACCGCAGCTCCGCCTCGACCCGATCCAGCAGTTCCGTGCCCGTGATCCACGTCTCGGGATCGAACGCGGCGGCCCACTCGTCGGCCGACATCTCCGCCATCTCGGCGGGACCGAAATCCTCGAAGTCGTACTGGGCTTCGACCTGCTCGCGCAGTTCCTCCGTCGACAGCTCCTCGTGGTCCGACGGAGCGTTCTCCGCAGGCGACTCGGCGTCTTCCTGTGGTCGGGCGGCACCACCGTCGGTCGCCTCCTCGCTGGCCTCGGAGTCACCCATCGCCCGAATTTACGACCGGTCGTGGTTTACCTTTTCCGACCGCCGGCGCCTCGCGTCGTCGAACCGACTGTCGTTCCGAAGACAGCATACTGAAACCGACCCCGCCCCTAACGCCGGTAGATGGTCTCCGAGGCCCAGATCGCAAGCGTCGTGGTCGTCTCCGTCGCTGCTAGCTTTCCCTGTTTCTGCTACGGCGCCTGGATCATGATCGAAAACGAGGAGATCACGTGGGACGTCCTCGTCTACCACCTGAAGTTCATCGTCACCGGCCTCACGCTGACGACCGTTCCGATGCTGTTTTGGATGGTTCCACGGCTGTTCGAGCAACTGGGCGGTGCAACGGCAGTCCACGCCTTCTTCGGCCTGCAGGCGTATGCCTTCCTCGCCTTCGGGTTCACCGGCATCGTCCGCATCTTCAGGGCGAAACACCGACACGACCTCTACACCGACTACGACGAGGACGTGTTGCTTTCGGAGATCGGCGACGACAACATGCAGTACTGGCGACGCCGACTCCGGATCGGCGTGTTCGGATACGTGGGCTGCTGGATCATCGCCTTCCTGACCGGCGTTGCCAGATACGTCGCGCTGTACCTGTGAAGTACCCCGGCGGCGAGGACGCTCCGTAACGCTGATACGCCCGATTCGCGTACACGACACACAATGGATCTCCGCGTCATCGAAAACCGGGAAACGGAACTGTCGATCGAAATCGCCGGCGAGGATCACACCTTCATGAACGTCCTCAAGGGAACGCTTCTGGAAACCGAGGGCGTCACCGCGGCGACGTACGACATGAATCCCGAGCAGTCGGGTGGGCAGACGGAACCGGTCGTGACGATCAAAACCGACGGATCGATCGAACCGCTCGACGCCCTCGAGACGGCCGCCGGACGCGTCGACGAGAAGGCCACCGCCTTCCGCGAGGCCTTCGAGGCGGCCGCCTGACGGCCTCAGATCCGCATCGGAATCCCGTTGTCGTCGAGATACCGCTTCACCTCGTCGACGGTGTACTCCTCAAAGTGGAAGATACTCGCCGCGAGTGCGGCGTCCGCGCCCGCGTCCCGGAACACCTCCTCCATGTGTGCCGGTGAACCGCATCCGGAGGAGGCGATCACCGGCGTCGAGACGTTGTCACAGACCGCCTTCGTCAGCGGCACGTCGTAGCCCTCCTTGGTTCCGTCCGTGTCGATCGAGTTGACGAACAGTTCGCCGGCGCCTCGGTCGGCCGCTTCCCGTGCCCACTCGACGACGTCCGTTCCGGTTCCCTCTCTGCCGCCTTTGATCGTACACTCGAACCAGCAGGACTCTCCCCCATCCTCGGCGTAGAACTCACCCGCCTCGTCGTACCGACGCCGGGCGTCGACGGAGATGACGATACACTGACTCCCGAAGGCCGCCGCACCCTCACCGACCAACTCGGGACGGTTTAGTGCGGCCGTGTTGATCGAGACCTTGTCGGCACCCGCCCGAAGCGTCTCCTTGATATCTCCCTTCGTCCGGATTCCACCGCCGACGGTCAACGGGATGAAACACTCGTCGGCCACGGCGGAGACGGTGTCGAGCATCGTCTCCCGGCCCTCCGCGGAGGCGGTGATATCGAGGAAGACGAACTCGTCGGCACCCGCCTCGTTGTACTTCTTTGCGAGTTCGACCGGATCGCCGGTGTGTTTGAGATCCTCGAAGTTCACGCCCGTGTACACCGCCGGCTCACCGTCGTCGTCGACGTCCACGTCGATACAGGGGATGATCCGCTTTGTCAGGCCCATCTACCAGACGCTTGCGGCGGTGTGGGTTTGATCGTTTCGGAGCCCCCTTCGGCTGAATCGAGGCTACTTGTCGGTAGCGTCGAGGTGTGATCGAATCTGACTCGGCTGCAGCCGTGGCTGATACCGGAGCCGTCCGGCACAGCGCCGACAGAGAAGATACTCCGTCCGATTCAGCGTGTAACACGCCTCACAGAGACACAGCGGCGACGTTCCGTCCCACCGATCGACCACCCCAGTCGACACCTCGCCGGCTTCGAGGACCTCGAAGGCCGCCATGTGACGGTGTCGCCGTGTCTGTGGCCGGCTCAGAAATCCCTCGATCCGCCGCTTCAGCGTCTCACGCCACATCCCGATCCCTCGGTTCCTGCTTGCATACGAGACACAAAAAGGCCTGCGTGGGGTCGGTTGTTGTGTCCGTTTCCAATCAGACCGCTTCCAGCAACGCCTCGTAGGCCGGCGCGTACGCCTCTGCGACGGCTTCTGGCTGTCTCCGCTGGTCCGTCGTCAGTGCCGGAAGCCGCACCCTCTCGACGGGATCAAGCAGTTCGAGTACGTCCCCGACGCGCTCCTCCAGTCGCCCCTCGTGGGGGCTGCCGCTCGCAACGTCACACGCACGGGCGTACCGAGGACCGTCGAAGACCCGACAGCGGCGTGGTTCGACGACCGCGACCGCATCGGGCGTGTATTCCGAAATCGGCAGCGCGATGTCGGCGTAGGATTCGACCACGGCGGCGTCCGTCATCGACGCCCCGAACTCCGAAATCGCCGGAACGTGAAGCCTCGACATGACCTCGTTGAACGTCTCGACGTCGTCTACCACCTGTGCGTCCTCGATCGGCAGTCGGTCGTCGAGCCACTCGGGAACGTCGACGGTTCCGTTGACCACGAACCGATCGGCACCGTCGTACCGGACCCTGTCGACGGCAAAGGCCCGATCGGAGCGACCGAGAATCCCCGTTCCCCCGCCCGGCGTCGGGAGCCACAGCCGGTGTACCGGATTGATCTCCTCGGGGGTGGTGTCGCCCGGAGCGACCGCGGCGAGACGCGAGGCATCCTTCCCGTACAGCCGACCGGCCGCGGCGGCTTCCCGAACGTCGTCGTGGTCGTACCAGTAGTCGTTGCCTGCCCGCGGCTTGTACCCCGGGAGTCCCGTGCGTTCGATCAGCCCGGTGCTGAAGGTGGTTTTTCCGGCGTCGACCGCCGCCGATCCGGCGACGAGCAGCCTCATCTGAGGCCGTAGTACCCCGGTTCGGTGTCGGATCGCGGCTCGGCGAAGACGAACTTCTCGTTGTGGTCGAGTATCCACGGAATCGCCCAGCCGAGCAGCACGTCCTCGGTTCCGGGGTCGAGTTCGTGGTCGACGTCGAGTCCTTGGAGCAGCCGAGAGATCTCGTAGACGGTGTACAGTTCGTCTCGATCGAGCACTTCCTCGGGTTCGCGGAACTCGAAGGGGCGAATGTCGTCGAACTCGGAGCGTGGAACGGGCATACGACCCGATTCGTCAGGGGCGTACTTTCCCGTTTGGTTTTCTACCGAGCCGGTCGGGATCACAAACGATCTATCCTCGGAGCCGATACGACGGGCCGTGACAGACGACATCGAGGTGACCGTCTACTCCCGGGAAAACTGCCACCTCTGTTCGGAGGCGGTCGAGACGATCGAATCCGTCGCCGAATCGATCGACCGACCGATCCGGATCACGGAGGTCGACGTGGACACCGATCCAGAACTCAAAGCGGAGTACGGCAGCCGCGTTCCGTACGTCCTCGTCGACGACCGACCGGCGTTTAAGTTCCGCGTCGACGAGACGGAACTTCGGGCGCGACTCCGCAAGACACAGTCCGACGACGCCTGATCCGGTCGGTGCGGTCGCTGGCGGTCGTTTCGCCACCCGCAAAAAATAGCGAGGATGTGCGGCGACAGCCGCCAACTCGTCGGTTCGCTGATCTTACTGACTGGTCGCCTTCTCGTACTGCTCTGCGACGTTGTCCCAGTCGATCACGTCGAAGAATCCGCTGATGAAGTCGCCGCGGTCCGGTCCGTAGTCGTAGTAGTAGGAGTGCTCCCAGACGTCGCACGCGAGGATGGGATGACTGCCCCACAGCGCACCCTGGTCGTGTTTGTCGACGACGAGGTTGCGCAGTTGATCCGCGACGGGATCGTACACGAGCAGCGCCCAGCCGCTTGCGGCACCTGCTGCGGCCTCGAACTCGCCTTTCCAGCCCTCATACGAGCCGAAATCGGCCTCGATTCGGTCGGCGAGTTCGCCACCCGGTTCGCCGCCGCCGTTCGGAGACATGTTCTCCCAAAACAGCGTGTGGAGGTAGTGTCCACAGCCGTTGTGGGTCACGTTCCGAATCGCCGCGGCCGAAGAGCCGAACTCTCCGCTTTCGCGGTTCTCGGCGAGCGTCTCCTCGGCACCAGCGAGGCCGTTTACGTAGCCCTGGTGGTGGGTGTCGTGGTGCCACGTGACGACCTGCTCGGAGATCGATGGCTCGAGTGCGTCGTAATCGTACGGGAGCGGCGGAAGCTCCGGATCTGAGTGTTCTGACATAGTATTTCCTCCACTGTACAACTCGCCTCGATTGCTGTTAAAGCTTCAGGTGCCGGACGGCGGTGGCGGAACCCGACTCGTTTTCCGTCTTCGATGTCCGGCCCACGAATGCCTACTCGTCGTCGTCGCCACGGGCGCGTTCGAACATCGCCAGTGCTTCCTCCCGTCGCTCGCTGTGGTCGACGATCGGATCCGGGTACTCCGGGGCCGCCGAACGCCGCTGTGTGAGGGAACACTCGTTCCAGGAGTGGATCACCGACGGCTCGGCGTCCCGCAGTTCGGGGACGTACGTCTTGATGTACTCCGCGTCGGGGTCGTATCGCTCGCCCTGGGTCATCGGATTGAAGATCCGGAAGTACGGCTGTGCGTCGGTGCCGGTCGAGGCAGCCCACTGCCAGCCCCCGTTGTCGTTTGCGGTGTCGTGATCCACGAGCATCGACCGGAAGTGGTCGTAGCCGTGGCGCCAGTCGACGAGTAGATCCTTCGTGAGAAACGAGGCGACGATCATCCGAACCCGGTTGTGCATGTAGGCTTCCTCACGAAGCTGTCGCATTCCAGCGTCGACGATCGGATACCCCGTCTCCCCGCGTTTCCACGCCGCGAGCAGTTCCTCGTCGTCTTCCCACTCGATTTCGTTTTCGTACGACTTGTAGTTCTCCGAGACGACCTCGGGGTTGAAATGCAGGACGTGGGTGTAAAACTCCCGCCAGGCGAGCTGTGAGCGGAATTCGACGGCCGACTCTCGGGCCTCGCCGTCGACGGCTTCGATCGCTTCCCGGACGCGCTCGTCGAGTTCACGAACGCCGATCGTTCCGTACCGCAAATGCGCCGACAGCCGGGAGGTGCACTCCTCGGCCGGATAATCGCGCCGCTCGTCGTAGTTGTACACGTCGGCGTCGAGAAACGACTCCGCGAGTTCGCGGGCGACGTCGGTGCCGGCAGCCGGAATATCGGCGTCCGGATGCTCGAATCCGAGATCCTCGAGCGACGGCACTGACTTCTCGTCCGTCGTCGTCGCCAGTTCCGGAATCGCGTACGGGTCTTCCTTGTCCCTGTCTCGCCACTTCTTCCAGAAGTACGTGTACACGGAGTAGGGATCGCCCGCGTTCGTGGTGATCGACCCCGGTGGGTGACAGATCGCGTCGTGAAACTGCTGTGGCGTCACACCTTCGGAGCGCAACTGCTCGCTGATACGTTCGTCCCGCCGCTGGGCCAGCCCGGAGTAGTCACGATTCCAGGAGACGACAGCCGCGTCGTGTTCGGCCGCCAGTTCGGTCAGAACCGACCCCGGATCGCCGTGGCGAATGTACAGATCCGAGCCACGGTCGCGGTAGGCTCGACGGAGCGATTCGATCGCGTCCAGAAGGAAGGCGACACGCCGGGCGCTCGCGTGTTCGAGCACACTGTCGTCGAAGACGAACACACCCGCCGGCTCCGCCTCGGGCGTCGCGAGGCCGCGATTGTCCGCGATCCGCAGGTCACGCCGATGCCAGTGAAGACGCATATCTCATCGAAGGGGCGGTCGTCGGGTAAATCTCCGGGTCAACGGAGGGTCTGCTGGTTTCGACCGACGATCCGGGCTAGCCGTCGGAATCGTCGTCCAGCTTTTCGTCGAGGAACTCGTGGGCGTCCTCGAGGATCTCCCGGGGGCCATCCTGCGTGATGGTGTTTATCGCCTGTTCGTAGTCGCGCCACTGCAGATCCCGGTGTTCGGCGGAGATCTCCGCCGACGCCTCGTAGGATTTGGCAACGAACAGGTGGACGGTCTTGTGAATGGTGTTTCCGTCCGCTTCGAACACGTAATCGTAGTCCTGTCGGAAGCCGTCTAACAGCCGGAACTCCTCGATCCCGGCCTCCTCTTTCACTTCGCGTATGGCGGTCTGTTGTAGCTCCTCGTCGCCTTCGACGCCGCCCTTCGGAAACTCCCAGTCACCCGGGCGGGACTTCAACAGCAGGTATTCACGCCGGCCACGCGTGTCACGAAAGAGGATTGCTCCCGCACTCGTGGCCTCTATCATCACAGGAGAGTACTCAATCCCGTCGTAAATGTATATCGGACCGCATCCACACACCGAGACCGGATAGATGCGTTTTTGACAGTCGACGACGCAACGTTCTACAATGCCCTTCGTCACCACCCTCACTCTCCAGAGCGGGGACCGAGCCGTACTCGAATCCGTCGCCGGAGATATCAAAGGGCGTGCAGAGCGCAAGGGTGTCGAACTGAAGGGGCCACACGCGGAATCGCCGCGAGAGCTTTCGATCCCGCAGTCGAAGCGGCTGCGTGCTGACGGCGACCGCTTCGGCTCCTGGAGCTACACGGTGTACGCACGAACGATGGAGGTCGTCGGACACGACGAGTTCGCCCGCGAGGTGGCTGCCAGTCCGCTCCCCGACGGCGTCCACCTCGACGTCGACGTCGAGCGCGTTTCGACACCCGGACGCTGAGCCCGAGGTCAGTCCAGTTCGGTGAACCGGACGCCGGATTCCTGCAGACGGACGTCCAGCGTCGACCGCTCGTTCCGTCGAAACCAGTCGTGAGACCCCTCGATTGCGGCGGTGACGATCCGAACCCGAACCCATCCCTCCGAGAGGTCCGGGGCGTCGATCGTGAACTCCTCGTCGGGATCGAGTTGCTCCCGTGCCAGAAGCACCTCCGGTCCATCTTCGAGGTCTGCCGTCTCTGCCGTTTCGTCGTCCGTCGTCCCGGGAAGTTCGAAGATCCGGAGTGTCACCGACTGTGGCTCGGCCAGTTCGTTCGTGACGAACAGGGCCGTCGACGTCTGCCCCGGTCCGGTGTCACCACAACCGGCGAGGGCAACGGACATCGTCACGGCGCCACAGAGCAGGCTTCGGCGGGTCGGTTTCACACCGGCTGTTCTGCGGGGTGTACAAAGAGCCTACCGCGTCACGGATCGACGATCCACCGATCGAGTCACACCGGTTTATGTGTCCCGACACCGATTCGGACGTATGAGCACGTCACGACAGCGGCTCGTCGAGTTCAGACGCGAGCTGCATCGACACCCCGAACCGGCCTGGCGGGAGTTCTGGACGACGGCCCGGATCGTCGAGGAACTGGAGGCGATCGGCGTCGACGAGATCCACGTCGGCCGGGACGCACTCGGCGAGAAGCGACTGGCGGTACCGGACGACGCGGAACTCGAGACGTGGGCCGATCGCGCCCGCGACGCCGGCGCCGATCCCGAACTCCTCGATTCGATGGCCGGCGGCTGGACCGGCTGTGTCGCCACGATCCGACAGGGCGAGGGCCCGACGATCGCGCTTCGGGTCGACATCGACGGCCTCCCGCGGGAGGAATCCGATTCCGACGACCACGTCCCGGCACGGGAGGGATTCCGGTCGGAAACGGGGGCGATGCACGCCTGTGGCCACGACGCCCACGCGACGATCGGTATCGGCGTGATCGAAGCGATCAAGCGGAGTGACTTTTCCGGGACGCTGAAGGTACTGTTCCAGCCGGCGGAGGAGGTCATCGGCGGCGGCAAACCGATGGCCGAATCGGGGCATCTCGACGACGTCGACTACCTGCTTGCACTCCACGTCGGCCTGGACTATCCGACCGGCGAAATCGTCGCCGGCATCGACGAGTTTCTGGCCGTGACACAGTTCTATGCGACCTTCGAGGGGGAGCCGGGACACGCCGGCGCTCGCCCCGAGGAGGGCCGGAATGCGGTGCAGGCGATGGCCGCTGCGGTGCAGAACATCTATGCGGTCCCGAGACACAGCGGCGGAGAGTCCCGCGTCAACGCGGGTCGCGTCGGCGGCGGCACGGCGACGAACATCATTCCCGAATCGGCGTTCATTCACGGTGAAGCACGGGGGAGTACGACCGAGGTCCGGGACTACACCTTCGAACGCGTCGAGGCGGCCATCGAGGGTGCAGCGCGGATGCACGACGTCGACGCCGAGATCGACATCGAGGGCGAAGCGCCGAGTGCGAGCAGCGACGAGCAGCTGGTCGAGTTGGTTCAGGATGCGGCACAGACACACCCGGACGTCGAGCGGGCGACGAGACGCGGTGGCCTCGGCGGGAGCGAGGACGCAACCGTCCTGATGCAGCGCGTCCAGAAACAAGGTGGTCTGGCGGCGTACGTCGGCGTCGGCACCGACCATCCCGGCGGTCACCACACCGCGACATTCGACGTCGACGAGGACTCACTGCCGATGGGCGTCGAGGTGCTCCGTGACGCGATCGAGCGGATCGCCGCGAGAAGGCCCTAGAGAAGGTACCGCGACTCGTTTTCGCTCATGTCGACGAAGGAATCGGCGGCGTCGATCAGTTCCTCGGCCGTCGAGGATTCGAACCCGAACACCTCGGTTCGGACGCCCTCGTGTCGGAGGTGATAACAGAGTCGCTCGAAGTCACCGTCCCCGCTTGCCAGCACCACCACGTCGACCTTCGCCGCGAGCGTCACGGCGTCGAGACACATGCCGAGATCCCAGTTTGCCTTCTGTGAGCCATCGGCGAAGGTTTTGATATCCTTGATCTTCGTCTCGAAGCCGATGTCGGTGAGCGCATCGAAGAAGTCCTCCTCGTCCGTGGCGTCGGCACGGATGACGTAGGCGATCGCACGGACGAGTTCCCGGTCCTGTACGGCCGCATCGAGCAGCGCCGTGTAGTCGATATTCCGCGAGTAGAGGCTGTGGGCCGTGTGATAGAGATTCTGTGAATCGGCGATTATCGCGACGCGCTGGCTGTCGTGAATCGGCGGCATATTCCCTCTCCCTTGCGACAGAACAAAAGCGTAAGGTGTCGCTGTGGCGGCCTCGATCAGTGACGGAAGCAGCGCTGGCCGGTAAAGGCCATCGCCATTCCGTGTTCCTCTGCGGCAGCGATCACGTCGTCGTCGTTGACGCTGCCGCCGGGCTGGATGACCGCCTCGATCCCTGCCTCGGCGGCTCGTTCGATCCCGTCCGGGAAGGGAAAGAAGGCGTCGGAGGCCATCACGGCTCCGTCGGCGTCTTTGCCCTCCGCGTGTTCGTCGGCCTTCATGGCCGCGAGGCGAACGGCATCGACGCGGGAGACCTGCCCCATCCCGACGCCGACCGTCTCCGTGTCCTTCGCGAGGAGGATTGCGTTGGATTTGACGTGTTTGATCGTCTGCCAGGCGAACTGCATCGTCTCTAACTGCTTCGCTGTCGGCTCCCGTTCGGTGACGATATCCAGATCTTCCGCCATCGGTGCGGCAAAGTCCCGCTCCTGGAGGAGCCGCCCGCCCACGAGTCGGCGTTCGGTAAGTCTGTCCGTTCGCTCACCGAACGGACCGGTATCGAGCACCCGGAGGCTCTCCGACTCGGAGAGCACGTCGATCGCCGCGTCGGTGTACCCCGGCGCGACGACAACTTCCTTGAAGGAGTCGGTGATCGACTCGGCGGTTGCGGCGTCGACCTCGCGGTTGCAGGCGACGATTCCACCGAAGGCGCTCATCGGATCCGTCGACAGCGCCCGATCGTAGGCGTCGACGAGGTTCTCGGCCGTGGCACACCCAGCCGGGTTGGTGTGTTTGATCACCGCCGCCGCCGGACGGTCGAACTCCCGGATCAGCTCCAGGGCGGCATCGGCGTCGGTGTAGTTGTTGTACGACAGCGCCTTCGCCCCCTCGTTTCGTTCCGTCGCGCCGACGACGCTCGCGTCCGTGTTTGCGGCATCGACGTACACTGCCGCCTCCTGGTGTGGGTTTTCCCCGTACCGCAGCTCTCGACCACGGGTCTCGGAGCTGATCTGCCGAAACGGGAACTGACCGCCGTCGTCTCCGTCGACAGTGACGTCTCCATCCTCGACACTGACGCGGTCCTCGGCGAACCAGCGAACTGCCCGCGGATAGGCCGCGAACTCCGCCTCGTACAGCACCCGGCGTTTGAGGTCGTCGACGCTGTCGCCCTCGTGAACGGGGACGACCTCCTGGGTGACGATCGGGCCGCCGTCGATCGTCTCGTCGACTACGTGCACAGTACAGCCGGTGACGGAGACGCCGGCGTCCAACACCTGCTGGTGTGCGTCCTGTCCCGGAAACGACGGCAGAAGCGACGGGTGGACGTTGAGTGCACGCGGTGCCGAATCGAGGAACGTCTCCGTGAGGATCCGCATGTATCCGTCGAGACAGACGAGATCGATGTCGTACCCCGACAGAGCCGAGAGGATTCGTCGTTCGTGTTCCGCTCGGGTCTCCCCATCGTCCTTCGGGACGACCTCCGTCGGAATGCCGCGTTCGGCGGCGGCTTCGACGATCGGGGCACCCTCGGTGTTCGTGAGTACGACGGCGAGTGACGCCTCGTCTACGGTGTCTGCTACGTGCAGTAAGTTCCGACCTCTGTTGGATGCCATGCCGGCGAGTTCCATATCTGTGTGGGGCCGGCGTCGACGCAAAGAGGTTGCGGTCGACCACACCGAATCCAAAGTCATCTATTCGTTGCCGCCGACCCTCCCGTATGCAGGACGAACACGATGTCGTCGTCGTCCGACTCGGTCATCGCCCCGGACGGGACGACCGGATGACGACACACGTCGGACTGACGGCCCGTGCACTCGGGGCGGATCGGTTTCTCACTGGGACGAATGCCTCCGGGGCGGCGCAGACCGTCCGGGAGGTTACGGAGCGCTTCGGTGGCCCCTTCACCGTCGAGACGAGCGATTCCCTCCGTTCGTATCTCCAGTCCTTCGACGGCACGGTCGTCCACCTCACGATGTACGGGTTGCCGGTGCAACGCGAGGAGGCGACGCTCCGGACGGCCCACGAACAGGAGGCGATGGCTGTCGTCGTCGGCGCAGAGAAGGTCTCCTTCGATATCTACGAGATTGCCGACCACAACGTAGCGGTGACGAACCAGCCACACTCAGAGGTCGCAGGCCTCGCCGTGTTTCTCGATCGATTGTTCGACGGCCGGGAACTGGAACGGACGTGGACCGATGCCGACCGCCGGGTCGTGCCCAAGGCGACCGGCAAACTCGTCGAGCCGGTGGACGACGCCGATTCCGAGGCAAACTGATCGGCTTCGACGGCCGATCGGAGACGCCTGTTACCAAATCGTTTAACCGACTCGCCGGTTGATACTGGTGTAATGGCTTTTGACGACCTGCTGAACGACCCCGTCATCCAGAAGTACCTCCACGAACTGGTGGGACCGACCGGGATGCCGGTGGCGGCAGCACCACCGGACGGCGAAGTAACCGACGAGGAACTCGCCGAAGAACTCGGCCTCGATCTGAACGACGTTCGGCGTGCGCTTTTTATTCTCTACGAGAACGATCTGGCGTCGTATCGCCGCCTCCGAGACGAGGATTCGGGATGGCTCACGTACCTCTGGACCTTCGAATACGAGAACATCCCCGAACAGCTCGAATCCGAGATGTTCCGGCTCCTCGAAGCCCTGCAGGAGCGCCGCGGATACGAACTCGAAAACGAGTTCTACCTGTGTGGCACCTGTCAGATCCGCTTCGAATTCGGCGAAGCGATGGAGTTCGGCTTCGAATGTCCCGAATGCGGTGGCAGCCTGGAATCGATGGAGAACGATCAGCTCGTCGATACGATGGACGAGCGGATTGAGGCACTACAGGACGAGCTCCGGGTCGACGCTCGGGAGCGGTAGATGGTCGTTCTCGCAACCAAGCTGTACGTTGCCGGTGAGGCTCGTCGCCGAGCCCGTGACTCCCTCTCGTCGATGATCGACAACGAACTGGACGAGTTGAACGTTGAGTACACCCTTGGGGTCCGGGACGACGACTTCCCGTCGGTGACGGTCACGGGCGAGGACGCCGCTGTTGCTCGCAACCTCCTCGCCGAGCAGTGGGGGCAGATCACGCCACACCGGGAAGACGGTGAACGCTACGTCGGGACGCTGTCGTCGTGGGACGAAGACGGGTTGGTGCTCGACGCGGGTGAACCTGTCCGGATTCCGGCGTCGGAACTCGGTCTCGGACCGGGGGAGCCGTCACAGATCCGACAGCGCTTCGGGCTCGTCCAGCATCTTCCGATGACGTTCGTCGAGGGTGACCCACCGCGGCTGGCCGATGCGGAACGGGATCGGCTGTACGACTGGCAGCGGGGGCCGGACCGGGTGAATGCAAACAGCGCGACCCGAGCGGAGATTCGAGCGACCGTAAACCGCGCCGGTCACGCGGACGACATCGTCACCGTCGAACGACTCGGGCTACTCGAACAGAGCATCATCTGTCGGGATGGAACCGACGCACCGGGACTCCTTTCAGACATCGGTCCGTACCTGCGGTCAGAGCTACTCGCTGTCGTCTAATATGAACCGCCGACTCCTCCTCGCGACCGTGGCCGTCGTCGCAATGTTCGGTCTCGCCGGTTGTACGACCCTGTTTGGGCCCGATCCGGGAGATCCCGAGGCGCTGTCGCAGGACGCCGAGTACGACTACGGGACCGAGATGAACGCCTCGATCGAGGTCAACCGGAACAACTACACCGCGGTTTACGACGTCGCCGCGAAGACGACCGGCGACGAAGGGGAGATCCACCTACACCGCACCGACGCACTCTCGATCGAGCGTCCACTCGAGTTGCGCGCGCTGCAGTTCCGGCATCCGAACGGGACGCTCGTCCGCTACGTCGACGGCGAGGCGGTGCGGATTCATCCCGACGGCACGACCGAACCGACAGATTCGCTGTCGGTCGACAACACCCGAGACGAGACGATCGTCGACCTTCCGGCCGAGGAGGGGCAACTCGGGTTGACGACGCCGAAGACGGGCAAGCAGGTGGCGATACAGACGCCGGTCGAGGGAAGCTACGAACTGGCGCTTCCGCCGAACACCGACGCCGCGATTCCGCTGCTTTCACAGGTTCGTCCGGCCGCAGACGACCGCGCCGAACGTGGAGATCGCGTCGTCCTCCAGTGGAACGACATCGAGAGCTCGACGCTGATCGTCAGGTGGTATCTCGACCGCGACATCTGGCTGTTCGGCGGTCTGGCCGCCGTCCTGTCGGTCGCCGGCGTGATCGGTGTCGGCTACTACTTCCGTGAGATCAAACGAGCCGAAAAGCGAAGAGAGGAGAGTGGTCTCGATATCGACATCGAGGACGACGACCGAGAGGGTCCTCCGCCGGGGATGCGGTAGTCGGCGTGCTGCGGACCGTTGGCGAACAGGCGGTGTATCGGCCCGTGACATCCGCCACCGCACGACCGCTCGGGATGCCACGGCGACTCAGTCGGGCACGGCGAGTCTGGTTCCGTTTTCGTATATAAACACTCGCGTCGTCGGAGGCTGGGTGCTCGGCTCGGGTGGCAGAACGTCACCCGACCGGCAGAGACACGGTGGTTTAATTTCGTCTCGAACCGGTACCGGAGATATGGATGTTGCCGTGGTGACCGTCGGAGATGAGTTGCTGTCCGGTGACACCGTGAACACGAACGCGGCGTGGCTCGGGTCCGAACTCACGTCACGGGGCGCAAACGTCGAGCGGGTCACCGTCGTTCCCGACCGAATCGAGGACATCAGCGACGTCGTCCGACGCTACGCCGAGGCGTACGACGCGGTCATCGTCACCGGTGGGATCGGTCCGACACACGACGACGTGACGGTGAATGCGGTTGCCGAGGCACTCGATAGACCGATGGAGCAACACGAGGCGGTGTTGTCGTGGCTCGAATCCGAGGGCGGCTACAGTCGCGGTGATCTCACCGACGGAACCGCCGAACTTCCGGCCGGAAGCCGACCACTACACAACCGCGTCGGGGTCGCTCCCGGCTGTGTCGTTGAGGATGTCTACGTGCTACCGGGCGTTCCGGCGGAGATGAAGGGGATGTTCGAGACCGTCGCCGACGAGTTCAGTGGTCGAAGGCGCCACGCCGAAACCGTCTCGGTCGACGAACCGGAGAGTATGCTGATCGATCGCTTCGAGGAACTGGAGGCGGAGTTCGACGTTACGGTCGGGAGCTATCCGGGAGAGTACGTTCGGGTGAAAATTCAGGCGAACGACGAGGAAACCGCCTCGGAGGCTGCGGCGTGGCTCCGACAACGGGTCGAACTGTGGACGGGAGACGACGACAACCAGTGATTCCCGTGAATCGCTGTGGGCCTACTTCAAACGAAAATCAGCGGTAGAGATACCAGAGCCACCCGACGACGAGTGCGACGCTCACGAGCAACACGAACCAGCCGGAGGCGTCGATGATGCCCGTCTGTACGTCCTCCTGTAGCGGGAAGTACATACCCGCGGCTTCCGGGGGGCTATACTAATCCGTTCCGCTTCGGGCCGGTGAGAGTGTTCTGGGACTCCGTGATCGAATGTGACACGACTTTTGTCGTCGCAGCCGAAACGTCGGGCATGCGCCGCATCGGGTTCGTCGTCAACCCAATCGCCGGCATGGGTGGACGGGTCGGTCTGAAGGGGACGGACGGGAAGGTCGCCGAGGCCCGACGCCGCGGTGCCGAACCACGGTCGCCTGCCCGTGCTCAGGAGGCGCTCGAAGAACTGCACGACAGCGGTGGATCGATCGAGTTGTACACCTACGGTGGTGTGATGGGCGAAGACGAGGCGCGAGCAGCCGGATTCGATCCCGTCGTGGTCGGATCGCCGTCGGGTGCGGAACCCACGGCAGCCGACACGCGTGAGGCGGTCCGACGATTCCTGGAAAACGACGTCGAGTTGATCCTGTTCGTCGGCGGCGATGGAACGGCCGTCGACGTCGCCGAGACCCTCGAAACGCGCGACGACGAAACCCCGATTCTCGGGGTTCCGGCCGGCGTGAAGGTGTACTCGTCGGTGTTTGCGGTCACGCCACGGGCTGCCGGTCGGGTTGCGGTCGCCTACGATCGGGTCGAACCCCGGGAGGTGAACGACATCGACGAGGACGACTACCGCGGCGGCGAGGTGACGACCGAACTGCGGGCGCTGGCGCGGGTCCCGGTGGGCGAGGAACTCCAGTCCGCGAAACAGGTCGGCGGCGGGACCGTCGATTCGCTGGTCGCCGCCGTCGCCGAGGACGCCAGATCACATCCCGAACGGACGTACGTCCTCGGGCCGGGATCGACGGTCGATGCGGTGAAGACGGAACTCGGGTTCGACGGCACCCCACTTGGGGTCGACGTGTGGCGGGACGGTGAGGTGATCTGCCGTGACGCGACCGAGGCGGAGATCCTCGCATCTCTCGGTGAGGACAACGTTATCGTCGTCTCGCCGATCGGCGGTCAGGGCTTCATCTTCGGTCGGGGCAACGACCAGATCTCCCCGGCGGTGATCCGACGGGCGACGGTGGAGGTGATCGCCTCGAACCGAAAGCTGGACGAACTCTCCTCGCTCCGCGTCGACACCGGTGACCGCGACCTCGACGCGGAGTTGCGCGGGTGGCTTCGGGTCAGGGTCGGCAAGTTCGAACGGCGACTGCTGAAGGTCGTCTGAGGCGACCGAACGCCCACATTCAGCGTCGACTACACCCTCGATCGGATCTTCCCATTCCGACCTAGCACAGTATTATCTCTAAGAAGAGCACAGAAAATATATAGTGAATATTATGTTGCCTGACGACGAGTGGTGGTGTATGGAGACGCGAAAGGTACAGCGACTCGGGCCGTCGACGCTGGCGATGACCCTGCCGGCAGAGTGGGCTTCAGAACAGAACGTCGAAAAGGGCGACGAGGTGTCGTTGCGGATGGGATCCAAGGGGACCCTCACCGTGATGCCCGAATCGGTCCAACAGGAGGAAAGCGAGGCCGTCATCCACGCACAGAATCTGAACGCCGATGCCGTAGAGCGGGCGATCGTCGCCCAGTACGTTCTCGGCCGTCGTATCATCCACGTCGAGGTCGAGGAAGGGGGGACACTCGGGTCGGCACAGATCAACGCCGTCTACAACGCCGAAACCCAGCTAATGGGTCTCGGTGTCATCGAGGAGACGCCCGAACGAATCGCCATCCGCTGTTCGGTCGATCCGGAGGATTTCACCCTCGATAACCTCCTCGAACGGCTCGAATCGACCGGCGAGACGATGCGGAACGAGGCGATCAAGGCACTCGCCCACGGCAACCCCGACCTCGCACAGCGAGCGCTCAACCGGGAACGACAGGCGAACAAGATCTTCGTGTTGCTTCTGCGGTTGATCTTCACCGCCTACCAGAATCCGAATCTCGCCCGTGCGGTCGGTCTGGACGACGGATTCCCGCTCATCGGCTACCGTTCTATCGCGAAGAACCTGGAGTTGACCGCCGACAACGCAGAAGACATCGCGGAGATCGTCCTCGAAACCGAGGGTCACAGCCTCAACGTCGACAGTACGACGATGCGACGCATCCGAGAGTTCACCGATCAAGTAAACGAGATCACCGAACTCGGCGTTCGGGCGGCCGTCGAGCGGGACTACGACCTGGCGATCGCGACGAACCAGCAGTTCGAGAAGATCAGCGACACGGAGCGTCAGATCCTCGACGATCTGGAGGAGATGCCGAACGAGGACCTACTCCGGGTGCGGGAAGTTCTCGTCAGTCTCGGACAGACGGCCCAGTATGCCGTCCGAAACGCCGAGATATCGACGAATCTCGCGTTGAACACAGAAAGCGACCACGTCACGATCACGTAATCGACCGCACAACGGCGGATTTATCATTGCTGTCCCGTAGCGATGACACATGGAAACTGTCTCGAGTGGCGATATGGGAATTGGCCTCGCACTCGCCTTCGGTATCCTCGGCGTTCTCGGCGCTATCGGGATGACAGCCTTCGGATTCACCGGCGATCAGGTCGCCGCGGGCTGGTCGTTTGCGCTTGCGATGCTCGGCGGTACGCTCGCCGTCGCCGCCTATCACGCCTACGGTTGACCCGGGAGACGCACATCTGGGAGCGATTTAAGACCATCGAGACCATACCTCGTGTATGGATGAACTGAGCGAAGAGGATGAACGCATTCTTTCTCATCTACAGGAGCGTGCGGCGGGCGGTGATCGATACTTCCGTGCGAAACATGTCGCCGACGCCATCGGACTCACCGCAAAGCAGGTCGGTGCACGCCTGCCCCGGCTCGCCGAGAAATCGTCCGACGTGGACATCGAAAAGTGGTCGCGGGCGCGTTCGACGACCTGGCGTGTGACTCCCGAATGACCTAGCGTGTGACTTCAGGGTAACGCACCATCCGGAGATCGGGACGTACCGGGCTGATTTTTGTACCACCAACCCAACTCGGAGACATGACAGTCCGCGTCGAGCGCACGTTCGACCTCCCGGCTCCGCCGGACATCGTCTGGGAGTTCATCGTCGACCCGGAGCGACGGGCGCGTCCAATAAGCGTCGTCACGGATTTCGAGGTGACGGGCGACCGGACGGCAACGTGGCAGGTCAAACTCCCCATCCCGGTCATCAACCGGACGATGGCGGTCAAAACGGAGGACAAGGTTCTCGATCGACCCAACCGCGTCGAGTTCGTCGGCCGATCGAAGGCGATGCACGTACAGGGGACCCACGTACTCGAAGCGATCGACGGCGGGACTCGCCTGCAGAACCGGTTCGTCGTCGACGGTCGACTCCCCGGAGTGGAACGATTCTTCGAGAAGAACCTCGATTCGGAGCTATCGAATCTGGAAGACGCAATTCGGGCGTACCTCGAGGAATAATGCGGCTCGCACTCGCACAACTGGAAATCGAGGCCGGAAAGGTCACGAACAACGTCGAACGAGGACTCGATGCGGTCGAACGTGCTGCGTCTGCCGGCTCCGACCTCGTCGCACTTCCGGAACTGTTCGATGTCGGCTACTTCGCCTTCGACAGCTACGGGCGCGCGGCGGATTCACTCGGCGGCGACCGGCTCGAACGCTTCCGGAGGGCCGCCGTCGAACACGACATCGCCGTCCTCGCCGGGACGATCGTCGAGGATCTCGCGGCCACGGCCGCCGAAGGCGAGGCCGTCCCCGAGTCGTCGGGGCTGGCGAACACCGCCGTCCTGTTCGACGCCGACGGAAACAGACGGCTGGTCTACCGGAAACACCACCTCTTCGGCTACGGTTCGGAGGGTCGGGAGCGCTTCGTTCCCGGCGAATCGCTTCCCGTCGCAGACATCGGCGGCCACACGGTCGGCGTGACGACCTGCTACGATCTCCGGTTTCCGGAGCTGTACCGCGAACTGCTGGAGTCGGGCGTGACACTCGTCGTCGTTCCGAGCGCGTGGCCCTATCCTCGGGTGGAACACTGGAAGCTGCTTCCCCGTGCGCGTTCGATCGAAAACCTCTGCTACGTCGGCGCGGTGAACGGTTCGGCGACGTTCGAGGACGGCCTCGTCGGTCGATCCGCCGTCTACGATCCGTGGGGGACGACACTCGCCGCGACGGGTGAGGAGCCGTCGATGGTGTACGCCGACGTCGACCCCGAACGCGTTTCGTCGGTTCGATCGGAGTTCCCGGCGCTTTCGGACCGCCGATGACCGCCACAGCGGACGTGTGTCTCGCGCAGGGTTTATCAGTGATCGCGCACAACTAGAAAACGCCTGACCGACGCTTTTCTCGTCGCGATGGCAAGCCCGCTACCCGCCACAGATCCGTTCCACCCGTCTCGCCTGCATTCGGATTCACGGCCCCGGTGTTCCAGTCCGGATGCCGTACTCCCGGCGGCATCCGTTCCCGTCCGACGCTCACTCCTCGGTGTCGATCTCCGCCGACAGCCCCTGTGCCATCTCGATGTCCCGTTCGTTGTTGAGCGTCCACGCCGTTCGGTCGGTGACAGCTTCGATCACTTCTCGGGCAGAAGGATACCCGTTTCCGGATCGCTTGACGCCGCCGAAGGGAAGCTGCACCTCGGCACCGATCGACGGGAGGTTGCCGTAGGCCAGCCCGACTTCCGCGCGGTCTCGAAAGCGGTTCAACTGTCTGTAATCCTCGCTTACGATCGCTCCGGCCAGACCGTACGGGGTGTCGTCGTGGATCTCGATCGCTCGATCGACGTCGCCGTCGTATTCGATCACCGCGACGTGTGGTCCGAACACCTCCTCGGTGAGGACCCGAGAATCGGGATCGTGTTCCATCTCGTAGACGAACGGCCCGACCCAGTTGCCGTCGGCAGACGGTGGGTTCTCGAGGGTCGATCGATCGAGACACACCGTTGCGCCTTCTTCGCGTGCGAGTTCGTTGTACCGGTGGAACGTCTCGACGGCCTCGGCGTCGATCAACGGCCCCATGAACGTCCCGTCGTCGAGTGGATCACCGACGGCGAGTTCCGTCGACGTGTCGATAAACCGGTCGAGGAACTCGTCGTAGACGTCGGTGTGGACGATGAGCCGTTCGGCCGACACACACCGCTGGCCGGTCGTCTTGAACGCCGACAGCACCGCCGACCGAACGGCGATGTCCAGATCGGCCGCCTCGGTGATCACGACGGCATTTTTGCCGCCCATCTCACACGCCGCTCGCTTACCGGATGCGGCGGCGGCCTCTGCGATCTCGTGGCCGACCGCCGCGCTGCCGGTGAACAGGACGGTGTCGACGCGGTCGTCGTCGACGATCGCGGCCCCCGTGTCCCCGAAGCCCTGCACGAGATTGAACACGCCGTCGGGAAACCCGGCGGCGTCGAACATCTCCGCGACGATCTCGCCACAGCGTGGCGTCTGTTCTGCGGGCTTCCAGACGACGGTGTTGCCCTCGACGAGGGCGACTGCCATGTGCCAGAAGGGGATCGCGACGGGGAAGTTCCACGGCGTGATACAGCCGACGACCCCACGTGGCTTTCGCCGCATGTAGGCGTCCTTTGCAGCGATTTCACTCGGGACGACGTCTCCGTGTGGGTGTCGTGCGTTGCCCGCCGCCCACTCCACCATGTGCCAGGCCTCCGCGACGTCGGCTTTCCCCTCCGAGAGTTCCTTGCCGCACTCCCGTGAGACGATTCGTCCGAGTTCCTCGTGGCGATCGCGGAGTTCGCTGTAGATGTCCCACAGAAACTCCGCACGGTCGATGTAGGAACGTGCCCGCCAGTCCTCGAATGCCTCGGCCGCGGCCTCGACGGCACGATCGACCGTCTCGGCCGTTCCGTGGGGGTACGTCCCCAGAACCTCGCCGGTGGCTGGGGCGGTGCTGTCGAACCGCTCTCCGCCGTCGATCCACGCACCGTCGACGTAGTGGCCGCCCCCGGAGTCGCCGTTTTCTCTTTCCTTCATACCGGCAATACTTGCACGCGGAGGAATAAAACGTGTCCGTCCACTCGGAGTACTGACCGATCGGTCGCCCGCCGGTCGCGCGGAACTGTTTAGCCGGTGGGGATCAGATCGGGTGACGTGCAGGAGTTTGGCTTCGAGTTGCGGATGTGTCTGTGGGCCGAGCAGAACTGGTCCGGCGACCGGACGCTCGTGGCCAGACAGCTCGGAACCCGACGCCGTCGCTGGGATACGATCGTCGTCGAGACGACGGCGTCGGGGCTGGCGGCGCGTGCGCCCTTCGGCACCGACCGTCTCGACTCGGATCTGCTGTTTGTCGCGGAACACGCCCCCTCGTCGTGGGACTACTACCGCGACGCGCTGCCCGACCCGGGCTACCCCTGGCGGTACGTTCGGGAGGCGATCCACCGCGCCGCCGACCGTGGCTTCGTCGAGACGCGGAAACGAAGCGGGCGTATCGAACTCCGTCGACGATACCGGTATCCGGAGTGGGTCGATCGGATCGTCGCGATCGAAAACAAGCCGGATCTCGACGCCTCCGCGGCCCGGCGTCTGGCCGAGCAACTTCGACACGATGTCGCCCTCGGACTGGCAGACGAGGTGTGGCTCGCCACCCGGGCCGACGCCGTCGATGCGCTTCTGGAAGCGATCCCGGTGGAGGTCGGCGTGTTGGTCGTCGATGCCGAGGATGGGAACCCGGAGCCGCCGTTCGACGACGACCGCGTCGAGGTCGTCTGGCATCCTCGATCACTCCCGGTCGAGGCGTCCGGCTGTCGGATCACCGGACGGGGAGACGACAGAACCGACTTCGAGTACGTGACGGCGGATTGGAAGCGGAGAAAGCGGCTCGAAATCGCCGAACGGGCCTACGAGCGAGGGTTTCGGTCCTACGTCGACACGATGCGACCGGACTGCCGCTGGTTCCAGACGCGTGAGCCTGCCGGACCGCTGCCGTGGTGTGCCGCGAAGGATCGGGAACCGACGGCAGCGGAGTGTTCCGGCGACTGTTCGGCCTTCGAACCGGAGCCACCGGCGTGGCGGAGTCGGGGCTGGCCGATCGACGGCGGTCCGGGGGCGGCGGCATCGCGGCTGCTCGAAGCGAAGTGGGCGCGCAGACGCGAGGAGTAGATCGAAATCAGGCTTCGGCGGTTGCGGCTGTCTCGACGGTCAGCGTGGAACGCTCGACTGCGAGTCGGAACGTGGGGACCGTCTCCGTGATCACCTCGACGAGTCCACGGTCCTCGAGGCGACGTAGCGTCGATCTGACCGCGTCGACATCGGTGTCGACGGCGTCCTCGACGGCGTGAAACACGCCGACGACGCTCATCGGCTGCTCGTCGGGACCGGCGAGGACGTCGACGATCGCCGCGCCGAGTTCGGAGAGGCGAACGACATCGTCGCCGTCGATTCCGAGCAGTTCGGCCGCGGCCGGCGTCGCCCGAATGAGGCTGTCCTCGTCCCGGTAGTAGTACTCCTTCAGTTCGGATTCGAGAAACTGATGGACCTCGCTGCCGCTTTCCAGTCCCCATTTCTCCTGTAACTCGCCGTTTTTCGTCGGCTGGAGGGTGACGATGTCCTCGAGACGACTCCGTGCCTCCTCGGAGAGGGTCATCGGATACCGGTAGGCGAGGTTCGATATAAAAACCCCCGGTCCGACCACCGGTGGGGTCGGCACGCGTGAGTCCCACCACAGTATTACATCCCCACGGAGCCACCGATTCGGTATGATCGAGACACAGATCGATTCGGGCGTCGCCACGGTCGAAATCGATCGTCCGGAACGCTACAACGCACTCGACACGGAGACCCTCGAGGCGCTCGAATCGGCGCTCATCGACGTCCGGGACGCCGATGCGGTGGTTCTGACCGGAACGACGGAGGAGGCGTTTTCCGCCGGCGCCGACATCACCGAACTGGTCGACGCCTCCGTCGAGGAGGCGGATGCCTACGTCGAACAGGGACAGCGTGTCGGCAGCGAGTTGATGCGGACTTCTGCGCCGACGGTAGCGGCGATCAACGGCTACTGTCTCGGCGGCGGGTGGGAACTGGCTCTCTGCTGTGACATCCGTGTCGCCGGCCAGCGGTCGATGCTCGGGCACACGGAACTGGATCTGGCGGTGACGCCGACGTGGGGTGGGCTCCGGAAACTCGTCCGTCTCGTCGACGACGAAACCGCCCGTCGACTCGTCTTCTTTGCCGAACGACTCGACGCACAGGACGCCTACGAACTCGGGTTGGTCGGCGATGTCGTCGCCCACGACAACGTCTCCGAGTACGCCCACGACCTCGCCGAGGATCTGACGGAGATGCCGTCGTTCGCGCTGTCTGCGGCGAAGGAGGCCTTCGAGTACGCCTGGCGAGACCGGGAGGCAGATTTGGGGTTCCAGCGCCGTGCGTGGGGCGAACTGTTCGGCACGGACGACCAGCGACAGGCGATGCGGGACTTCCTCGAGTGAAGACGAGTCGGAGTTTATAAGCGCCGAGGGGCAGAGGCTCACACCATGACGCGCTCACAGGAGGTCCAGGATCTCATCGACCTGCTCGAAGCCGAGGCAACGCGGGACCGTCCGGCGGAACGACGCCCCGAGGTCGGCATCGTGATGGGGTCAGACTCGGATCTGGACGTGATGTACGGTGCCTACGAGGCGCTCACCGAACTCGGATTCGAGGAGGTGACCGACTACGACGATCCACCCGAGAGTCGGTTCACCTTCGAGACGTACGTCGTCTCGGCCCATCGGACGCCGGAGTTGATGTACGCCTACGGAGAGACGGCGACCGATCGGGGGCTGGACGTCATCATCGCCGGGGCCGGTGGGAAGTCCGCCGACCTTCCGAATATGACCGCCTCGATCGCCTATCCGGTGCCGGTCGTCGGGGTGCCGGTACAGGAGAAGTCGGTCGATTCGGTGCTGGGGATGCCGACGGGGGCTCCCATCGTCGCCGTCGACGCCGGAAAATCTCACAACGCGGCGCTGTCGGCGGTCCAGATCCTCGCCAGGGAACACGAGGAACTGCGGAGCAGACTCGAGGCGTATCACGACGAGTTGCAGGACGACGTGGGCGCGGTTTCGAAGCGACTCCACGGCGAGGGGACGGCGCAGTTTCGCGCAAACCGGGAGTAGACGGACGCTCTGGAACTCGAACGCCACGGGCCAACCGTTATCAACTCTTATGTAGGGGAGTTCCTTAGCGAATAACGATATAGACGAGATGAGTAATCCATGGATCGCCGTCGGTGCGCTGGCTGTCGTGGGAGTTGCGATACCGCTGTCGATGATCGCAATATCGAGCCTCCTGCGCCCCAGTGTTCCCGAACAAGGAAAGCGTGCCGTCTATGAGTCCGGTGAGGTGCCGACCGGTGACACGCGCATTCGGTTCAACATCCAGTACTACATGATCGCGCTGCTGTTCGTCGTCTTCGACATCGAGACAGTGCTCATCTTCCCGTGGGCGCTGATCTACAGCGACGCAGTCGCGGAGTTCGGACTGGCGCGGGTGTTGGGTCCGATGCTCGTGTTCCTCATCATCCTCGTGATCGGACTCGGTTGGGCGTGGCGCAACGGTGCGGTGAAGTGGGTGCGCAGCGACCGAGCGGAAATCAAGAGTGATCTGAGCTAATATGAGCAGCGACAACAAGGAAATTCACGACACGGTCTCGACTCAGGAAGCCCGGATGGGCGAAGGCGTCGACAACCGGTTTAACTCCAAGCTTCGGGAGGCCTTCGGCTCCTCGCCGTTTATCCTCACGAA
>JARWGK010000043.1:0-14175 GCA_040409725.1 Natronomonas sp. | reverse complement strand
TCCCGCTGTTTCGTCGGATTCTTCGTGAAGAAATACCGGAACACGGCCGGTTCCAGCAGTTCCAGCACCTCCGCCACGGTGACGATGTTGCCCGACGACGACGACAGCGCCTCGCCGTTGAGCGTGAACCACTCGTAAGCCATCGGAACCGGCGGTTCGGCGTCGAATACCTCCCGAACGATGCGTCTGCCCGAAGGCCAGGAGCCCTCGGCGTGGTCCTTGCCGAAGGGTTCGAAGTCGACGCCGAGGGTCACCCACTGTGCCGGCCACTCGAATCGCCACGGCAGTTTCCCCTCGCGGAACGTCGCCGTCCCCTCGTGACCGCAGCCCTCGATCGTCTCGTTGCCGGCCTCGACGTCGGCACAGACGTACTCGACCGTCTCGGAGTCGAGATCGACACCGGTGACGGTTCCGGTGAGGTGACCGCATTCGGCACACTGCGGGAAAAACGGGACGTAGTCGTCGTCGATCCCGTCCTGAAATTCACCGAGGACCGAACGGGCGCGCTCGCGGTTCTCCAAAACGGTTCGGACGGCCGAATCGAACTCGCCGGAGCGGTACAACTCGGTGTTGGAGACGATCTCGATCGGGACGCCGATCGATTCGGCGGCACGTCCCAACAGTTCGGTGAAGTGGGCCCCGTAGGAGTCACAGCAGCCGAACGGATCCGGGATGTCGGTGTAGGGTTTGCCGAGGTTTCGACCGAGGGCACCGGCGTCGACGTCACCCAGACCGACGATGTTCGCGTCGAGATCGGCGAGCGTTCGCGGGATCGCCCGGAGGCGGTCGCGGTCGTCGGCGGTGAACACCTGTCGAACCTCGTGGCCCCGTTCTCTCAGGGCCTCCGCGACGAAGTAGCCGCGGGCGATCTCGTTGAGATGACCGATGTGTGGGACGCCGGATGGGGAGACCCCACCCTTGATGACGATCGGCTCGGTCGGATCCCGGGCCTCGATTTCGTCGGCGACATCGTCGGCCCAGAAGGCGCGACGGCGGCCGGTCCCGATGTCGTAGGGATCGTCTTCACTCATCGTCGATCGGCTCCGGGACGATTTCGGTGCCGTCGAAGGCACCGACGATGGCGTTTTCGATGCGATCGGGATCGGTCCCATCGAGGACGACGGCCCGTAGCCCGGACCGCTGGATCACCTTCGCCGCGAGGAGATCGACGGGCGTGTTCGAACCGGCCGACGTTTCGAGCGAGGCGACGAGATCGACGAGGTCGGTCGCCGAGAGGCGATCGAACCGCTCGGCGTCGGCCGTGTCGTTCGGGTCCGCCGAGAACACGCCGGGAACGCTCGTCGCGAAGACGAGCAGATCGGCCTCGGTCGTCTCTGCGAGCATCGCCGCGACGGCATCCGTCGTCTGTCCGGGGGCGGTGCCGCCCATGACGGCGACGCCGTCGCGTCTGAGCCCTCTCCGTGCCGCTTCGTGTGATTCTGCGACGTCGGTGGCGGTGGCAAGCGCCGCGACCAGCAACCGGGCGTTGAGCCGGGTCACCGCGATCCCGAGGGCGTCGAGGTCGTACTCCGTGGCACCGAGTTCGCGGGCGGCCCCGATGTACTCGCGGGCCGCGTCGCCGCCGCCGACGACGGCGGCGACCTCGTGTCCGCTCTCGATCAGTCCGTCGACGACACCGGCGTAGCTCCGAACGCGATCGGCATCGAGATCGGGAGCCAGAACACTCCCACCGATCGAAACAACCACTCTCATTGCTCTCTCGTAACTCGGGTTTCCGCATAAGGGTTGTCAACCGGCGAGGGTCACGGGAAACCGGAAACGACGGCAACACCTACAAGCAAGCGGCGACGAACGGTAGGGTATGTACACCTTCGCAGTCACCGGGGACGACGCCGACGCCGGGGTGCGCCGGCTGCTTTCGGCGCTCGACGGCCGGGTCGGGCTGATTCGCGTCGGCGACGCCGAAAGCGACGGCGGCGTCGCCGTCGCCAGAGCAGACACCGAGTACACGATCGACGACGGCTACCGGGTCGTCGGCGACGGCCTCGACATCGAGGACGCCATCGATCGGTTGGCTCCCGACCACGATTACGCGGCGGTGGTCGGCGCAGCAGAAACGCCGCTGCCGACCGTCGTCGTCGGGTCGGGGGACGCCGACACCGAACTGCTGAGCGTCGACGGCGCGTCGGCGCTCGACACCGACACGGCGGTCGAGGCGATTCGGAACACGGAGCCACACGAGACGCTCGAATCGCTCGTCGCCGAGGTCAAGCGGTCGCCGCGGGCAGAGCGCTCGGGGGCGATTGCGACCTTCACCGGCCGGGTTCGGGCCCGCGACGGCGAGGACGACGACCGGACCCACTATCTCGAATTCGAGAAGTACGAGGGCGTCGCCGACGAGCGAATGGCGACGATCGAATCCGAACTCGAACGGCGGGAGGGCGTCCTCGACGTCGTACTACACCACCGGACAGGCCGGATCCCCTACGGCGACGACATCGTCTTCGTCGTCGTCCTCGCGGGCCACCGCGAGGAGGCGTTCGAAACCGTCGAAGACGGCATCAATCGGCTGAAGGACGAGGTGCCGTTGTTTAAAAAGGAAGTCACCGAAGAGGAGACGTTCTGGGTTCACGAACGCGGGTGACGAAGCGAGCCGAACGGTCACCGTCTCAGCGACGAATCGAAGGCCGACCGTCTCGGGAGGTGGGCGGATGTCGAAGCGATGTGTGCGGCGTCGCGGCCGCGGCGACACACCCTGGGAAGCGTGGCTGTGAGGGGCGTCGACAGTGGCGAAAAAGGGGACAAACCGAGGTCGGCGCGAACACCAGATGACGGACTCAGATCCCGTAATAAAATTTCTCCGTGTCTCTGAGCCCGTCATAAAACGTCCGTTTTACCTCGATTTATCGCAAATCGCTCCGAACTGAGGGCAAGCGTCATCCCTTTATATGGGGGTGCGACTCCAAGCGACGGTCGTCCACACATGAGCACGACTTCCGAACCCTCCACGGAACACAAGCAACGCCGACTCCAGCGCTATCTGCGGCAGCGGGCCGAGGACGGCGAGGTCTACGTCAAAAGCAAGTTCATCGCAGACGACGTGGATCTCTCGCCGAAGGAGATCGGCGCACTCATGCTGAAGCTCCGCGACTCGGCCGCCGATCTCGACATCGAGAAGTGGTCCTACACCTCCGCGACGACGTGGCGCGTGACGAGAGCTTGAAATCGACCCCGCCATCGGCTTTCCTCGCCCCCCGATTCGAGGGCCGTCTTATTCACTTCACAGTCGGCTACAACCGACGCTTCGGCGTCTGTCAGGGGATTTATTCACGAGAAGTTCGTCCATTGAGTTGATGGATCACCGGGAGTCGAAGGCGGAGTCACTCGATGGCCCACCGCCGGAGGCGCTGCTTCCCGCGTTCGAAGCGACCGAAGTCGAGCGCGACGAGGACCGACTCGTCTACTACGGTCGAGCGCTCGCAGACTACAGAAAGCTCGAACAGCAGGTGTGGCCGCTTTTCAGGGAACACGGCTACGAGGTTCGACTCGACGTGGTCGACGACAGTACGCCGGATCCGATTACCGGCGTTGCGATCACCGAACGGCGGCAGGCGCTCGTCGCCGAACCGCGCAGCGTCGGCGTCGATGGGGTTCCCTGGAAGAACGTCGCGATGTTCCTCGCCACGGTGTTGACGACGCTGTACGCGGGGACGATCTGGTACTACCAGCCGATCAACGGACCGCTCGATCTGCTCGCCGGGTGGCCCTTCGCCCTCGCCGTGTTGGGCGTTCTCGGAATCCACGAACTGGGACACTACGTCTTCAGTCGGTATCACGACGTGCAGGCGAGTCTTCCCTTCTTCATCCCGGTTCCGACGTTCATCGGCACCTTCGGTGCGGTCATCAAGATGGAGGGACGGATCCCCAACCGGAAGGCGCTGTTCGATATCGGCGTTGCAGGGCCGCTTGCCGGACTCGTCGCCGCAGTTGGTGTTGCGATCGTCGGACTGCATCTCGATCCGGTCGAGGTGCCACAGCGGGTGCTCGAAAGCGAAAACGCGATCAACTTCGAGATCGGCTATCCGCCGATCCTGGAGTTTCTGGCGTGGGCGACCGGACAGCAGCTGCAGTACGCCGAGCCCGGGTTGGCGAGCAATCCGGTCGTCTTCGGCGCCTGGATCGGGTTTTTCGTGACGTTTCTCAACCTGATTCCGGTCGGACAGCTGGACGGCGGTCACATGGTCCGATCGATGTTCGGAGAACGCGCCGAGACGATCGCAGCCCTCGTCCCCGGGGCGCTTTTCGGACTCGCCGGCTACCTCTATTTCTTCGCCGACGTGGGTTTCAACGCGCCGATTCTGTGGACGTTCTGGGGCGTCGTCGCACTCGTTTTGACGTACGTCGGATCGGCGACGCCGGTGTACGACGAGCCACTCGATCGAAAACGGATCGTGGTCGGGATGTTCACCTTCGTCCTCGGCCTCCTGTGTTTCACCCCGGTCCCGTTCGAGCTGCTGAGTTGAGGCGACGGGCTTCGTCTCAGTGGGTGTACCCGCGGTCGGGCAACGGCTCACCGTCCATCTTCACGCCGGTTTCGGTGACCGTGCCGATCCGGGAGAGGTCGGTCGGTGCGGCATCCGCTGCGGCATCGAACGCCGTCTCGGGGACAGTGAACACGAGTTCGAAGTCCTCGCCGAAGTGAACCGCCCGCTGTCGGCGGTCTGTCGGGTCCGATACGGCGTCGTCGAGTGCCGAACAGACGGGAATCGAGTCGTAGTCGACGGCGAAGCCACAGTCGCTCGCTTCGGCGAGTTGATGCAGCGAGCGGGCGAGTCCGTCACTCGAGTCCATCATCGCGGTCGCATGGGGTGCGATCGCCCGACCTGCGACGACCCGCGGTGAGAATCGAAACAGCTCGTTTGCGCGGTCCGGATCGTCCTCGAAGAACTCGAGAGCGGCGGCAGTTCGGCCGAGTTCGCCGGTGACACACAGCACATCACCCGGCCGGGCCCCGGAGCGAGACACCGGATCGTCGGTCGTTCCAAGCGCCGTCGTGGCGACGGTGAACTCCTCGTGGCCGTCCAGGTCGCCGCCGACGTACTCCGCGCCGCAGGTCTCACAGACGTCGAGACAGCCCTCGACGAATCGCTGTACGTCCTCGGCCACGAAGGTCGGGGCGCCGTAGACGGCGACGGCCGCGGTCGCCTCGGCACCCATCGCGGCCACGTCCGAAAGCGACGCGCCGACGGCGCGCCAGCCGGCGGTGTAGCGGGTCGTGCCGTCCGGAAAGTCCGTCGTGTCGTGGAGCATGTCGGTGGTCAACACGCAGTCGCCGACGATCGCACAGTCATCGCCGGCAGCATCGACGAGCCCGGACACGAGATCGAGTGCCGCCCGTTCGTCCATACCCGATGCTCGGGGGTCGAACAAAAAGAGCCGTCGGTGCCGAACCGGCCGAGAGCACACATCAACACCGTTAAACGCCGTCGCCGGGAATCAACTCCCAATGACAACACTGTTCGACGTTCCTGCAGAGGATCTCATCGAGGCGGTCGCCGAGGAAATCGAAGACGATCTCGAGGAGCCGGAGTGGCTGGAGTTCGTCAAGACCGGGACGAGCAACGAACTGCCGCCGGAAAACGAGGACTTCTGGGCGCTTCGCTCCGCGAGTCTGCTCCGGAAGGTCGCCGTCGACGGACCGGTCGGCGTCGAGCGCCTCCGGACGGCCTACGGCGACTCCAAGCAGGGATCGAACCGGTACCGCGTTCGACCGAATCGATCCACCGACGGGTCGGGCAACGTGATCCGGACGGCACTACAGCAGCTAGAGGCAGCCGGCTACGTCGAGACCCACGAAGGACGCGGCCGTTCCGTCACCGGCGAGGGCCGAGCGCTGCTCGACGACATCGCCGAGGAACTCATCGAGGAGATCGACGATCCGGAGCTCCAGCGGTACGCCTGAAGCTGCTGTATCGACGCCGCAATTGTTTTCCTCACGACGCCTAACAAACGGGTATGAGCAAGGAACCAGACGACGAACTCGAACGGCTTCGGGAGAAGAAAATGGAGCAGCTAAAGGAGCAAAAACAGCAGGGCGGTGACGCCGGTGCGGCGGAAGCTCAGAGACAGGAAGCCGAGGCACAGCGGAAGGCCGTTCTCAGACAGTCCCTGACGGACGGCGCCCGACAGCGACTGAACTCGGTGAAGATGTCGAAACCGGAGTTCGGCGAACAGGTCGAAAAGCAGGTCGTCGCCCTCGCACAGAGCGGCCGACTCGGGGGACAGATCGACGAAGAGCAGATGAAGGAACTGCTGAGCGAACTGAAGCCCGAATCCAAGAGCTTCGACATCAAGCGTCGGTAGATGGAGTGTGGTCTGTTATTTAGCGGTGGGAAGGACTCCTCGCTTGCAGCGCTGCTTTTGAACCCGCTGTACGACGTGACGCTCGTCACCGCCCACTTCGGCGTCACCGGGGACTGGGAGCACGCGGCGGAGGCAGCCGAAGCGCTCGGCTTCGACTTTGAGTCGATCGAACTCGATCGGGAGACGGCAACGAACGCCGTCGAGACGATGCAGGAAGACGGGTACCCGAGGCGAGGAATCCAGATGGTTCACGAGGCGGCACTCGAGGCGGTCGCGGCGGAGTACGACGTCGTCGCCGACGGAACCCGCCGGGACGACCGGGTTCCCTCCGTGTCGCGGGCAGTCGCACAGTCACTCGAGGATCGACACGACGTCGATTACATCGCTCCGCTTTCGGGCTTCGGACGGGCGGCGGTCGATCGGCTGGTCGAGCGGTTCCTCGTCGTCGAATCCGGCCCGAGCCAGACGATCGAGAAGGGCGACTACGAGGCGGAACTGCGGGCCGTGTTGCGCCAGCAGGGTGGTACCGTCGAAGCCGTCTTTCCGGACCACGAACAGACGCGGGTGATCGGTCCGAAGGACGCCGAGACTGACCGACGGCCGTGACCGACGTCGGGGGAGTACTTTTGTGTCTGTGGTGTCATACCACATCTCATGAAGTTCGTCATCGTCGGGTACGGTCGGGTCGGAAGCCGAACGGCCGAGATCCTCGCCTCGGACGGTCACGAGATCGCTGTCGTCGACGACGACCCCGAGAAGGTGCGGCGAGCGCGTGACGATGGGTACACCGCATACGAGGGCGACGGTGAGGACGAACGCGTCTTGCGGCGGACGGGACTGGACGACACGGACGCCCTTGGAGCCCTCACGGGCGATCTGAACGTCAACTTCGCGGCCTGTATGGTCGCAAAGGAGTACGGCTGCCGGACGGTGTTGCGCATCGACGAAGACTACAGACGGGAGATCTACGAAAAGTACGCAAGCGACGTCGACGACGTCGTCTATCCCGAACTGCTCGGGGCTGCAGGAGCGAAGACGGCGCTTCTGGGCGGCGATCTGAACGTCCTCGCGGATCTGACCGAACAGCTGATAGCGACGACGATCGAGATCTCCGAGGACGCATCGGTGATCGGACGGCGTGTCGTCGACGTAGATCTCCCCAGCAACGTGCGGCTGTACGCCCACGGACGACGGCACGAACCGATGACGATCCCGCTTCCACAGACGGTGATCGAAGCCGGCGACCAGGTCGCACTCGTCGCCGAACAGGAGGACCTCGACGAGATTCGGGGCGTTCTGGGGTAGGAATCGACGACCGAACGAGAACTCGCGGGTCGGAAAACCGGGCGCGCGAAGGGGGAGGATGGGGGAAATGGTGAGGCCGTCAGCGCGCCCAGAGGAACGTTTGGAGAGTCGGTTGATAAAATTGCGTCAGACGAGCGCGTGACCACGCCGACCGCCATCGTTTTTCGGCCGAACGCCGATATAAGCGTATGACGGAGACAGCGACCTGGGCGGACCTGTTCGAACGGGCATCCGAACACGCCGTGAGCGAAGCGGAGATCGCGGCGGCACTCGATCGCCGACGAACGGATGACTGAGGCGGCGTACGACCGTATCGTCGCCGATGCGGACGTACTCGCCGCCGATCTCCTCGTCGGTGGGCCGCCGCGGGAGGCGCTGGATCACCTCCGGCGACACAGCTGGCTCACGCTCGTTGCGACGGAGCCGCTTCTCGACGACGCGGAGGCGATCGTCCGCTCTCTTTCCGATCCGGCGCTCGCGGCGGCGTGGCGAAACAAGCTCGACGACTGGGCGACGGTGGTCGAACAGCCGGCCGGGGATCACCCAGCACTCGCCGCAGCGTACAGAAGCGGGGCAACGCAGTTGCTCTCGGCGGACGAGCGGCTCCGAAGCGCTCGTGTGGGAACCGAACTGCGCGCACACACGGATCTCAGCGTTCGGACGCCGGCGGCGTTCGCCCGGCTGTTCGATCCGGCGGCGATCTACGACCTCTGTTTCGAGGAGACGTATCCGGGGCCGGATCGAGATCCGCGGTGGTAGGGCGGCGTTCGATCGGTGGCCGCCGCTCAATCGCGGCGCGCCCCGTGGAACCAGTCGGCGAACTTTGCGAGCGCTCGCCCCCGGTGTGAGATCGCATTCTTCTCCTCGGCGGACATCTCGGCGAAGGTTTCGCCGTCGTGTTCGAAGATCGGATCGTATCCGAAGCCACCGTCGCCGCGAGGTTCGACGATCTCACCGGCAACTGATCCGGAAAACAGCTTCACCGGAGCGCCGTCGCCGGCTGCGACCGTCTCGTCGGTCGTCGCCGTCTGTCGCTCCTCGTCGGTTCGGTCCGGCCCGCGACGGTCGCCGTGATCGACGGGTTCCGGCGTCGCTTCGAAGGGGTCACCGTCGCAGTAGGCGAGCACGCAGCGAAACTGCGCCCGCGTCTCGTCTTCGTTTCGTGCGAGCCGTCCGACGGTCTCGACCCCGAGTGTGTCCTCGACGTATGCGGAGTACGGGCCGGGGAATCCGTCGAACCCATCGAGAAACAGCCCGGCGTCATCGACGAGAACCGGCGTTCCGACGTGCTCGTATGCATCCCGTGCCCCCCGGATCGCCACGGTTTCGATGTCGTCGGATTGAATCTCCGTGTAGTCGTACCCGAGGCTCTCGACGTCACAGTCGAGATACGCCGCCGCTTCGTCGATCTTTCCCTCGTTCGTCGTGACGTACGTGAGCACAGGGACACGTCGGATCGTGACTAAAAAAGAGTCATCGGTGTCGACCCGGTGATCCGTCGGAATTATACCGGTACCGCGACTATACACTGCGCATGGATCACCCGAGTCGGGCCGAGCAGCTCAGGACGCTCCTGCTCGAACACTCCGATCATCGGGCCGTCAGGCGGTTGTTCGGTACGTACACCGACGAGGGCGTCGGTGAAGGGGTCGAAACGGTCGATCTGCTCGATCTCGTCGAGGCGATGCGGGCGAGCAACGGATCGATCGCCCTCACCGGCGACGAGGACGACGCGGAGGTGTACGCCCGCTGGAGCGCAGAGCGAGGGCGCTACGAACACGTCACGATCTGGCCGCCGTGGACGGTCGGCGACTACGGCCACGCCGACAGAGCAGGCATTCGACGACGGCTGTCGACCGTCGCGGATCTGCGGCCGACGCCACACTCCGAGACGCCGTTCAGCAATCAGGCTGCACTCGAAGACGCCCGCAAGCGACACTGACCCGGAAGCGATACCATTTTTTCAGTCCCGAGACACAGTCTGTGTATGGATGACGAGGATGCACTCGAGTCGACGACACTCGCCCAGCGGACGGTGCTGGCCTGTTTGCTCCAGCTTTCGGCGGCCGAAGAGACACCGGCAACCTCGGCCGAAATTCGCGCCGCGGCGGCAAATCACGTCGAAGAGACGGGCGGCGAGGCGATCCGGATCTCCGAGGCCGACGTGATGCGAGCCCTCAACGGGCTGGCCGAAGCGGGAATCGTCGAGGAACACGAAGAGGGAGAGACGTCACCGGTCGGAAAAGGGCGGCACAGATACGCGCTCAGCGTCGACGAAACGACACTCGGGTCGGTCCTCGAAGACGACAGCCGCGTCAACTCGCTTCTGTAACCGTCAGTCGTCGCTGCTTCCGCCCCACTGACGCCGCTGGAGCGGACGCTCCGACAGCGCAGCCACGTCGAGTGGCTCTTCTTTCGTCTCGATTGCCTCCAGTGCCGCCCGTGCACTCGGAATCGTCGAGAAGTACGTCACGTTCTCCTCGACTGCGACCTCCAGTGCATCCCGGTCACGGGAGACGATGAAGTCGACCTCGCCGTTGCGGATCGCGCCGGCAAGGTCGTCGAACTCACGGACGTCGAAGTGCCGCTCGAAGCCCGCCCGGAGGTCGCTTAGATCCTCTCGTTTCTGTGAGAGCGCTCTGGCGCTTTCGAGGTCGATGTGTGCGACGCCGTCGGTCGGGATCGGTTTGCCCGTCGCCGACTGCGCCTTCAGATATGCCTTCCCGAAGGAGCGGGCGGTCCCCATCACCTCACCCGTCGATTTCATCTCCGGGCCGAGCCGTGGGTCCGAGCCCGGGAGGCGGTCGAACGGCAGGACGACCTCCTTGACGGAGACGTGTTCCGGAACCTGCTCGTGGGCGGACAGCTCCGAGAGGGAGTGGCCGGCCATCACCTTCGCGGCCAGCTTTGCGATCGGAACGCCCGTCGCCTTCGAGACGAACGGCACGGTCCGCGAGGAGCGAGGGTTGGCTTCCAGCACGTAGACCTCTCCGTCGCGAACGGCGAGTTGGACGTTCAACAGCCCGACCGTATCGAGGCTGCGGGCGATGTCGAGTGTGACCTCGCGCACCCGGTCGAGGGTCTCCCGGGACAGCGACCGCGGCGGGATCATGCAGGCCGAATCGCCGGAATGGACGCCGGCGCTTTCGACGTGTTCCATGATGCCGCCGATGAGGACGTCCTCGCCGTCTGCGACGGCGTCGACGTCCAGTTCGACGGCGTCGGCGAGGAACTCGTCGATCAGGATCGGTTTGTCGGGGGAGACCCGAACCGCCTCCTCGATGTACTCCTCGAGTTCGTCGTCGGAGTAGACGACCTCCATCGCACGGCCGCCGAGCACGTAGGACGGCCGGACGAGCACCGGGTAGCCGATCTCGTGGGCGAGATCCAGCGCCTCGGATTCACTCGTCGCGGTGCCGCCCTCCGGCTGGCTGACACCCATCTCGTCCATCAGTTCGTTGAACCGATCTCTGTCCTCTGCGAGATCCATCGCCTCGACGCTCGTTCCCATGATCTCACAGTCCAGTCCACGGCGTCTGAGTTCGTCCTCCAGCGGTTCACCGACGTTGACCGAGGTCTGACCGCCGAACTGGACCATGACGCCGTCTGCACCGGTTTCTTCGACGATGTCTGCGACCTCCTCGGCCGTGATCGGTTCGAAGAAGAGGCCGTCTGAGGTGTCGTAGTCCGTCGACACCGTCTCCGGGTTGTTGTTGACGACGTGGGCGTCGATTCCCTCCTCCCGGAGTGCACGGACCGCGTGGACGGCACAGTAGTCGAACTCGACGCCCTGTCCGATCCGGATCGGACCACCGCCGACGACGACGATCGACTCGGCGTCCTGATCGGCCCGGACCTCGCTGCCGCCGAGTCTCGTCGGTGGTTCACGGGCCGAGTAGTAGTACGGCGTCGTCGCCCGGAACTCCCCGGCACAGGTGTCGACCTGTTTGTACGTCCGCGAGAAGGTCTCGGATTCGACGTCGTCGATCGTCACGTCCCCGTCGGAGCTCACGGACGCGCCGCCGTCGGCTTCGATCTCGGTCTCGTCGTCTGACACCGACTCCTCGGCCGGAATCCAGGAGGCGTGGGTGTCGTTGAACTCGCCGCCGGCGATTGCCGTCAGTTCCTGATTCGTGAAGCCGACGTCGGCGGCAGGCTGGAAGTTCCCCTCGGCGGCGGCTTCTGCTGCCTCGGCGATCTTCCCGAAGCGTTCGACGTACCACTCCTCGATTCCGGTCAACTCGACGATGTCCGACGTCGTGTAGCCGCGGGAGAAGGCCTCGAAGATCGCGTAGGGGCGATCCGGCGTCGGCGTTTCGAGATACGCCGACTTGAGTTCGGCGTCGGAGACGGTCGCAAAGTCGACCGCCGGGTCGTACTCCGAGGAGCGAAGCGCCTTCAGAAGCGACTCCTCGAACGTCCGACCGATCGACATCGCCTCGCCGGTCGATTTCATCGCCGGACCGAGTTCGAACTCGACGTCGTCGAACTTGTCCTTCGGCCACCGGGGAACCTTCGTGACGACGTAGTCGATCGCCGGTTCGAAGGCCGCCGTCGTCTGTCCGGTGATCTCGTTTTCGATCTCGTGGAGTCGCTTGCCGAGGGCAACCTTCGCGGTGACGCGGGCGATCGGATAGCCCGTCGCCTTCGAGGCCAGCGCCGACGACCGGGAGACACGGGGGTTCACCTCGACGACACGGTACTCCCCGGAGGGCGTTCCGTCGTCCCGCCAGGCGTGTTGGATGTTGCAACCGCCCTCGATCCCGAGTTCACGGATCACCTTCAGGGCCGAATCACGCATCTCCTGGTGGGCTTCGTCGGGGATCACCTGCGACGGCGTGACGACTGTCGATTCGCCGGTGTGGATCCCCATCGGATCGATGTTTTCCATGTTGCAGATGATGATACAGGAGTCGTCGGCGTCCCGCATCACCTCGTATTCGAGTTCGACCCAGCCGGCGATCGATTCTGTGATCTGAACCTCGTGATTTCTGGAGAGCTGGAATCCCTTTCGGGCGATCTCCCGAAGTTCGTCCATGTCGTCGACGACGCCAGAACCGGAGCCGCCGAGGGTGTAGGCGGTCCGGGCGATGACCGGCAGTCCGCCGACCGCCTCGACTGCCGCTTCGAGTTCGTCCATCGAGGCGACCGTCTCGGAGCGACAGACCGGTTCGTCGATCTTTCGCATCCGTTCGCGGAACAGCTCTCGGTCCTCGGTCGCGTAGATCGTATCCAGCGGCGTTCCCATGATCTCGACGCCGTGTTCCTCCAAGATTCCCTGTTCTGCGAGTTCGGCGGTGACGTTCAACCCGGTCTGTCCGCCGAGACCGGCGATGACGCCATCGGGGTCTTCTTTACGAATCACCTCGGCGATGGCCTCTGCGGTGATCGGCTCGACGTACACCTTGTCGGCCATCTCCGGATCGGTCATGATCGTCGCTGGATTGGAGTTCACGAGAACGACCCGGGCTCCTTCTTCCTGAAGCGCGCGACACGCCTGTGCGCCCGAGTAGTCGAACTCCGCGGCCTGTCCGATCTGTATCGGTCCACTGCCGATGAGCAGGATCGTCCTATCCTCGTCAGTCATTGTGTGTTCGGAGCCCGCACATCGTAATAAGCCCGGCGAATCAGTACGGAATTCGTAATCTGGATACGAATTTCGTATCAGAGCCGCCCACACGACACACGAATGTCGTCCGCGAAGGATCTCGTCGTCGGACGTGCCGAAGGAGCCACAGGTTTATCAAACAGAACGCAGCCAGACTCTCCGTGATCTGACAGCCACCCATCGGCTGTGTGCCGTTGTGCGAGACGGCAGTCGATGGCGACGGTAGTCTCGCCTGTTCGCCCTCGATCACGACACCATCGGACCACGCCCCCTCAGCTGGCGTCGGTGTCGAACCGATATCGGTACGGCTGCCCCTCGATCACCTCGACGCCACCCACGTCGGCCTCGCGTCCGAGAACAGTCGCGATCTGGTGTGCGCTGTCGAACTCCTCGTCGTCGAGTAACTCGAGGATCTCACGGGCCGTCAGCGGCTGCTCCGCATCGGTTTCCTCGATAGCATCGTGGATGCGCTCGAACGCACGACGCCGTATGCGCATGTTCATACACATGTGCTGGTGTCACATAACACCCCGTCAGACAACTGTCGGACAGGCGGCCGGTGAGAATCGACAGCAGACGGCCTGATCCGTCCCAATGGTTCTGTCCGACAGGTGCACTCAAATCGCCGTGTCGAGCTCCGATTCGAAGGACCGCTGCTGTCGGTACTCCGCCACGAACGCCTCGACGTCGAACTCGGCCATTCGCTCCTCGAACGCCGCCGCCGCCTCGTCGTCGGCGTGGCTGACCGCGTGTTCCATCAACTCGACGAGGAGTTCGACGACGACCTCGTGTAGCCGACGGGAGTCGAAATCGGAAACCCAAAGCATCGAATATCCCACGTGGCCATCTTCGGCAACGTCGGTCGAGACGAGCAGCTCCGGAAACTCTTCCATGACGATTCCCATCAGGTGTGGCGTGGAAAACTCGGGAAACTCGTC
>JARWGK010000042.1:0-45197 GCA_040409725.1 Natronomonas sp. | reverse complement strand
GACCGAGGTCGACGATGTGGTCGGCGTTCTTCACGAGGTCGAGTTCGTGTTCGACGACGACGACGGTGTTGCCGTCGTCGGTCAGGCGGTGGAGGACGTCGATCAGCTTTCGTTCGTCCTCGCTGTGGAGGCCGGTCGTCGGTTCATCGAGGAGGTACAGCGCGTCGCCGGAGTCCCGTTTGCCCAGTTCCTCGGCGAGTTTGACCCGCTGGGCCTCGCCGCCGGACAGCGTCGTGGAGGGCTGGCCGAGTCGCATGTAGCCGAGACCGACGTCCTGCAGGAGGCCGAGTCGGCGGCGGATGCCGGAGTGGCCCTCGAAGAAGTCGTACGCCTCGTCGACCTCCATGTCGAGTACGTCGGAGATCGTCGCCTCCTTGTACGTGACCTCGAGGGTCTCGTCGTTGTACCGTTCGCCGTCGCACTCCTCACAGGGGACGTAGACGTCCGACAGGAAGTTCATGTCGATCTTGACGGTCCCCTGACCGCCACAGGACTCACAGCGACCACCCTTGACGTTGAACGAGAATCGACCTTTCTTGTATCCGCGTCGCTTCGAGAGCTTCGTTTCGGCGAACAGTTCGCGGATGTGATCGAAGACGCCGGTGTAGGTCGCGGGGTTCGATCGGGGCGTTCGGCCGATGGGCGATTGATCGATCAGCCGGACGGTCTCGATTTCCTCGATGCCCTCGATGTCGTCGTGGTCGCCGGGGTTGACGTCGGTGTCGTTCATCCGCCGGACCAGCCCCTTGTAGAGGATCTCGTGCAGTAGCGTCGACTTGCCGGAGCCGGAGACGCCGGTGACGGCGGTGAAACAGCCGAGCGGAACGTCGATGTCGAGGTTCCGAAGGTTGTGCTGGCGGGCTCCTCGGACGGTGAGGTGTCCGTCCGGCTCTCGGCGCGTCTCGGGGACGGGAATCGATCGTCGACCGGCGAGATAGTCGCCGGTGACCGATTCCTCCGTCGCCATCACCGTCTCGACGTCGCCGTTTGCGACGACCTCGCCGCCGCGTTTGCCGGGGCCAGGACCCATGTCGATGACGTTGTCGGCCCGCCACATCGTCTCCTCGTCGTGTTCGACGACCACGAGGGTGTTGCCGAGGTCCCGCAGCCCTTCGAGGGTGTCGAGCAGACGGTCGTTGTCCCGCTGGTGGAGGCCGATCGACGGCTCATCGAGCACGTAGAGGACGCCGACCAGTCCGCTTCCGACCTGCGTCGCGAGTCGGATGCGCTGACTTTCCCCGCCGGACAGCGTCGAGGCCTCTCGATCCAGCGTGAGATACTCGAGGCCGACCTCCTCCATGAATCCGAGACGAGCGCGGATCTCCTTGAGAATCTCCTCGGCGATCGTTCGTTCGCGCTCGGTCAGGTCGGCTTCGAGGGATTCGAAGTGCCTCAGAGCGTCACCGATCGACAGGCGGTTGATCTCGGTGATCGCAGTACCGTCGATCAACACCGCACGGGACTCGGGGCGGAGCCGCGTCCCGTCGCAGGCGGGGCAGGTCGTCGTCGCCATGTACTTCTCGATGTGCTCTCTGGTGCCCTCGGAGTCGGTTTCGACGTACCGCCGATCGAGATTCGGAATCACGCCCTCGAAGGGCTTCTGTTTCCGTCTGGTGCCGTTTTTCGTCTGCCGTTCGAAGACGACCTCCTCGTCGGTGCCGTACAGGAAGGCCTCCCGTGTCGCTTCGTCGAGGTCCTCGAATGGGGTGTCGACGCTCACGCCGAAGTGGGCGGCGACGCTGTCCAGCCGGGTCCGGTAGTACGACCGGTTGTAGCTCCAGGGCTCGAAGACGTCCCGAATCGGCTTCGATGGATCGGTGACGACGAGGTCCTCGTCGACCTCCTTCGTCTCGCCGATGCCCTCACAGGATGGACAGGCACCGTGGGGCGAATTGAAGGAAAACGACCGGGTCTCGATCTCGGGGAGGTCGATCCCACAGTGGGTACAGGCCAGTTCCTCGGAGAACTCGACGACGAGTCGGTCGTCGCCGTCGCCCGCCAGATCCCCGGTCGAGCGCGCCTCGGTTCCCAGCCCCTCGACGTTCTCGGGCGGATCGGGCAGGATCACCTTCAGGACCCCTTCGGCTTCCTCGAGTGCGGTCTCGACGGAGTCCGTGATCCGCGATCGGGCGTCGTCGTCCAGCCGAACGCGGTCGACGACCACGTCGATCGTGTGATCGTAGTTCTCGTCGAGATCCGGGCGGTCGACGGCCAGATCGTACGGTTCGCCGTCGACCTCGACGCGGGCGTAGCCCTCGGCCACCAGTTCGTCGAAGAGGTCCTCGAAGGCCCCCTTCTGGTCGCGGACGACCGGGGCGGCGAGTTTCGCGCGCGTTCCGTCGGGGGCCGAAAGCAGCCGCCGGACCATCTGCTGGGCCGACTGCTCGCCGACCTCCCGGCCACACTCGGGGCAGTGTGGCGTGCCGACGCGAGCGTACAGAAGCCGGAGGTAATCGTGCAGTTCGGTGACGGTCCCGACGGTCGAGCGAGGGTTGTTTGCGGCGTTTTTCTGATCGATCGAGATCGCCGGTGACAGCCCCTCGACGTTTTCGACCTGTGGTTTGTCCATCTGTCCGAGAAAGTTCCGGGCGTAGGCGCTGAGCGATTCGATGTAGCGGCGCTGGCCCTCGGCGTAGACCGTCTCGAAGGCCAGCGAGGATTTGCCGGACCCAGAAAGGCCGGTGACGACGGTGAACTCCTCCCGCGGAATCGTGACGTCGATATCCTTCAGATTGTGTTCCGACGCCCCACGGACGACGATGTCGTCGGTCATCAGTTCTACGACGGGCGGGGCGGGTGAAACCCTGTCGGTCGTGGTCGGGTCCCTGCGACGGTGTGACTCGGTCAGGAGTCCGCGCGGTAGACCTCGGGGAAGGCGACGAAGCGACGATCCACCCGGGTGGTCCGTGCGTCCGACCGGAGGTAGGTCACGTCGTACTCGACGTCGTAGACGACGGAACGGTATTCGAGGTCTTCGTCGTTTTCGAAGACGGTCTCGTCGATGGTTTCGCCCTCGACGACGAGTTCGTATGTTCCAGCCGCCTCGTCTGCGTTGTCGAACTCGATCGTGATCGGGCCGGAGAGTGAGTCGAACACCGAATCCGGCAGGAATTCACAGTCGTCGCCTGCGAGCGTTCCGGCGACGAAGTCGATGTCGGCGCGGTCTGTCGATGCCTCGCAGGTGTCACCCTGATCGATGATATCCCCGATGGAGTTTTCTTCTGGATCGAGCGAGGCTGGTTCGCCAAAGTGCAGTATCACGTCGTCGTTGTTTTCGAAGACGTACATCGGATCGTCGCCAGCATCGAACCTGAACGAATCGTCTGTATTGTCGGTAGTCTCTGTGAGTACCGGACTTTTGAGCGAGTCGCGGTCGATCTCGAAGCGCAGATCCGAAACCCCCTCGGTGTCCGTGGCGACGTCCCAGGTCGTCCCGTCGTCGTCGAAGGTGCCGTCTTCGGTTCGGGCCAGTTCCCAGCCGATCCGCCGCTGTGTGACAGTGAGATCGGCGACGGCGCCACGGGTCGCGGCGGCATCGCCGGTTCGTTCGTCCCACGTTCTGGTGGTGTCGTCGAATCGGTTTCTGGTCACGTCCGGGTCGGTCGTTTCGTCCTCGCGGGTGTTCACCCGCTCTGTGATCTCGACGATGGCCGTCTCCGCACTGTTGCCCTGTTCGACCGCCTCCGCACTCCCCGGCCCACCGCGGGCCGAGAAGTTCTCGGTGTAGATGGCGGCGTTGAGAATCAAGGCGAGGGCAACGAAGAGGACCGCGAGGGCGAGTGCCGTGACGACGATGAGCTGACCGCGGTCGGCGCGCTGATCGTCGGGAGCGTCTCCGCCGATCACCGAGCCGCCGTTCATTCCTCGAATCTTCGTGACGACTCGGTATCAATCTGTCCGCCGTTTCGAGATAAGAGTTCGCAATCTAGCCCTCGAGAAGCGGCTCGAAGTTGTGCTCTTCCCGTGCGCGATCCCGCCAGCGCTGCTCCTGACGCCGTTCGACCGTGTGTCGTTCACCGTCGGTCAACTGCTCTCGGGCCTCCCGTTCGAAGGAGCGGACGTCGTCGTACAGCCCCGATTCGAACGACTCGAGCACGTCGTAGCTCCACCGTCCGCCCCTCTCACGACCGACGACGCCACGGGGAAGCAACTCGACGCGAATCCGGTCTGCGAGGTCGTCGTTGCCGGTCTCGCGGAGCAACTCCTCGGCCTCGTCGAAGTGGTCCATCGCGTGACCGGTGTTGTGATGGAAGGAGACGAGGGCTCCGTGTGCCTTGTGAAGCCACTCCAGACCCAGTTCGATCCGATGGATCGCGGCCAGTTCGGTCTCTGTTGTGCGCTCTTCCATGTGTAATAGTATTATTTATTATGATAAATATCTGCTGGCCGCCGCGGTCGAGCCTCACGAACGACCACCACAAGAGATAGGCCGGACAGACGCCTACGGAGACCGATGAATACCGATTCGGCGGCGGACGACCGCCGACCCGTGACCCGCCGGGCCGTGGTCGGGAGCCTCGGCGTCGCCGTCGGGTCGGCCGCCGGAGGCGCCACGAGCGGAGAGGCCAAGGCGAGAGGTGGTGAGACGGAAAGTGACGCGTCCGGGCAGCCGTTCGAACCGCTGGATCGGCTCGACGTTCGGGGGGCGAAGGAACTGGTCGTCGACGACGACGTCGCGTACGTCGCCACGGGGGATGGGTTCGTCACCGTCGATGCGAGTGATCCATCCTCGCTTTCGCTTCTCGCAGAGCGACGGAATCTGCTCGCCGACCACGACGACGGGCCGCTGGCACAGATCTACGACGGTAAGGTCGGCGGCGACTGGTATCTACTCGGCGGGCCGGCGAATCCGACCAGCAACTCGCCGTATGCGGCGGTGCTGTACGACGTATCGGACCCGGCTGATCCGCGGCAACGGCTCGTCTACGAGACCGACTTCTACCACCACAACCTCGATACCGACGGTGCGTTGCTGTTTCTCTGTGGCAACAACGGCAGAGACAACCCACTCGTCGTCGTCGGTCCGGACGGAAACGAACTCGGTCGGTGGTCGATCTTCGACGCCGACGATCGGTGGGAGTCGGTCGACCCACGGCTTCGCTCGTTGCACGACGTCTGGGTCCACGACGAGGTGGCGTACTGTGCCTACTGGAACGCCGGGACGTGGCTGATCGACGTTTCGGAGCCGACCGATCCGGAGCCGATCGGCTCGATTCGGGGATTAGATCCGACCGAACAGGCCGACGGAGAGATCCGCCCGGCGTCCAGACAGCTTCCCGGTAACGACCACTTCGCGATGCCGAACCGCGAGAATCCGGACCTCGTCGCCGTAAACGAGGAAGCGTGGGCGGCCGACCCGAACGGCCCCGTCGGCGGCGTGGAGCTGTGGACGACGGACGGCGAGCGGCTGTCCCGGATCGAGGCCCCACCGACCGACGACGCGACCCGAAGTGGCACGTGGACGACCGCCCACAACTTCGATTTCGTCGGTGATCACCTCTACACCTCGTGGTATCGCGGCGGCGTTCGCGTCCACGACGTTTCCGATCCCGAGAGCCCAAAGGAAGTCGCCGCGTGGCGTGATTCGGAGACGACGAGCTTCTGGACGGCCCAACTCGGCCGGCAGGACGAGTACGTCCTCGCCAGCTCATGGAAGGACCACTCCCTCGACGACGAGACCGAGGGTGCCGCCGTCTACGCCTTTCCGGATCCAGCGCCGACGGCGAACGGTTCGACGGCGGAAGCCGACACCCGGCGGCTCGGAGCAGCGGGCGTCCTCACGGCGGGAGCCATCGGCGTGGCAGGGTTTCTCAGACGACGCTTCGGCGGAGACGACGGCTGACGGCGGTCCGACTACAGCGCGCGTTCGATCGACGCGGCGACCTCCCGGGCGCGCTCGGCGAGGGCCTCCGAGACGTGGCCGGCGTCGACGGCCGCGTCGAGTTCGTCGTCGTCGACCCGTCTCACGTCGCCGTCGGGACCTTTGACCACGTCGACGTGGAGGTCGACGTATCGGACCTCGCGGGGGAAGATCTCGACCGGCGTACAGACGTTGACGTACGTCCCCCGACGGGTTCCGTCGGAGCCGCGGTAGACGGTCGCATACCACCACCGCCCCTCGACGAACGTCGTCGTCGCCGTGTCGCCGCTCTCGCGGTCGACGTCGAGTGCGTCGTACGTGCCGCCACCGGTCATCGTTCGTTCGATCGTGATCGACCCATCGGCGTCCCACTCGGTCACCTCGCCGCGACCGAGAACGATCCGGCGTCCGTCGGGTTTGCCGTGGCCGATGGCGACGCTGTCGTCCGTCGTCGGCCCGAACTGCTGGGTCGTCACCGCGAAGGGGAACCCGCCGCCGGGATCACACACCGCTTCGGCGAAGTCGACGGCTGCACTCGCCGCGTCCGTCGCAGCCTTGATCCGGTGGTGGCCGGCCATCGTCGTCGTCACGTCGCGGCGGCGCTCGTCGAGGGCGAACCGCGACTCGCGGCCGAACCACACCCACGTCCCCGAGAGGGGTGCTGCGACGAGACCGATCTCGTCGTCGGCAGCAGCGATCGCTTCCATCAGCGTCCCGGCCCGATCGCCGGCGACTTCGAGCGCCGCCGCGAGCGTATCGAGGTCGGCGTCGTCGGCGGCCGGAGAAAGCGACGGCTCCCACCCCTCCGGCGGATCGACCGGGAGTAGATCGACGAGTCGTGCCGTCTCGCTCCGCGTCCCGGCCGTTCCGCGGTGGAGTTCGAGGAGCCCACCGGGAATCCGGAGGTCGGTCGCAAGCGACGGCCGGTCGTCGCTCCACGGCGGTTCGGCACGCGCAACCTGTACCCGCAGTTCGTCTCCCTCCTCTGCGTAGTCCTCGATGCGGTCGTAGGGGAGATAGCCCTCACCGGCCGCCCCGAGGTCGACGACGGCACCACCGCCGAGGGTCTCGGTGATTCGACCCCGAAACACGGCTGATTTCGGCATCGTGGCCGCCCAGGCGAACGTGTCCCGACCGACGGCACGCAGTCGCTCACGGATCGTCTCGACGGCCGTCTCGGCTCCAGCGATTTCGAGTCCCTGCCGGTCCTGGGTGGTCCAGACCGTCGCGTCGGCGATCGTTCGATCTCCGGCGAACGATCGCTCGAATCGCTCGCGGATCGGCGTGGAGGGCTGGACCACGTCGAAGGACTCCTCGGCACCGAACAGTTCGGTCAACGCGGTGGCGTAGATCCCCCGAACGCGAACGGTGGATGGCGGTTCTGTACCGTCGGCTGGATCCTCGCTGTCCATCTCAGAGTTCCTCACGTGCCGCCGCAAACCGAACCCGGTCGTGAACCGTCGGACCGAGGGTCAACTCGACGACGTCGTCGCTCAGAACGCGTCCGTCCTCGACGTACGCCCCCCAGCCGCCGAATTTGATGTAGCCGCGGAGTTCCTCAGCGTGGGTGTAGAGGTCGACGTACGACAGATCGTGTTCGGGAAACTCCGCCGTCGAATGGGCCATCTCCATGTCCGAGTAGACGGTATCGAGGTCCTTGAAAAAGGCCTCGATGGCGTCGGCTTCGGCCGCCGCTGCCTCGGTGATCGACTCCGACACCGCCTGCAGTTCCGCCCGCGTCAACCCGGCGTCCGAAAGGGCCCGCTGGGTCCGCTGATCGAAGTGCATACCGACGCTTCGAGTGGCGAGACCGAAAACGTCCCGGGTTGCCGCGTGACCGAGTGCAACACTTACCACGCTGCCGGCGGAATCCGCTCGCATGGAAGATCCAGTCGAAGCGAGGGCGGACGACTCGACGGACCTCTACGACGTCACCACCTGGGAGCCACGGACACGTCTCGATCGAATCGCCGTCCGGACGTACCGGGGCGTACTCGGGGCCGGCCGTGCCATGTTGATCCTGCTCGGCTTCCTGATACTGACACTCATTCTCCTCGGCGGCCTCGGTGCGGTGTTCATCGACAATCCGTTCGTCGTCGGACTCGTCGTTCTCTCCGTCGTTCCCGCCGGCTTCCTCGCTCTCTACGTGTACGTCGCAGACGTGACGACCCGGGAGCCGCCGACGCTGCTTGCGGCGACGTTCCTGCTTGCCATCCTCTTTGCCGGCTTCGCCGCGGTCATCAACACCGCCTTCGCCTTCCTGCAGATCGTTCCGTTCGTCGGCTTCATCCTGTTTTTCTACCTCGTCGTCGGCCCGGTCGAGGAGGTCGTCAAGCTGCTTGCGGTGTGGCTCTACCCCTACCGCAGTCCGCGCTTCGATTCGGTGGTCGACGGAGCCGTCTACGGTGCCGTCGCGGGGTTGGGCTTTGCCACCATCGAAAACGCAGTCTACATCAGCGGGAATCTCGTCACGCCGGCGGAGACGGCCGCGGTGACGATCACCGAACAGATCTCGACGGCGATCAGCGCCGGCGGTGAAATCACCGCCATCCGAGGGCTCGCCGGTCCCGGTCACGTCATCTACTCGGCGTTTGCCGGCTACTACCTCGGGTTGGCGAAGTTCAATCCCGACGACGCCGGGCCGATCGTCGTCAAAGGACTGCTCATCGCCGCGTTCATCCACGCCACGTACAACACGCTCGTCGGCATCGTTCCGGCGCTCGTGAGTCTGGCGTTCCCGGGGATCCCGATTCTGGTTCTGTTCTTCGGCTTCGTCGTCGTGTATCAGGGCTTCTTCGGTTACATCCTCTACCGGAAGCTGAAGCGGTACACGGTCGCGTACAGGCAGGTCCACGGCGGATCGGACGTGGCACACGACGCGGAGCGAACGGAGTTCGATCCTCGCTGACACTCCACAGTCCGCGAGCGCCGACACCTGACGACGGATCCACACGAGCCACGTCGTCTCTGAAGCGATCTCACCCTCGTCCGCCTCAGTCGTCACACGGGTGGCGGCCCTCAGGCGTCGGGTCCCGGCGCCCGGTTCGGTGTCGGATCCGGCACAGCTCCTGTCGGAGTGTGTGCCGTTCGATGAGCCCGAACCCGGCGACGACGACGAGGAATCCGACGACGCTTCGGCCGGACAGTCCGGCACCGAGGAGAACCCAGCCCGTCACCGCGGCGACGATCGGCACCACGTACGCAACCAGATTGGCCCGAACCGAACCGATCCGCTCGAGGAGACCGAGGTGAACGGCGTATGCGACTGCCGTCGACGGAATGCCCACCACGAGGAGACTCACGACGGTGAGTCGACCGACGCCGACGACGCTCGTCGGCGATTCACCGGCCGCGAGGCTCACTCCGTGCAGAAGCACCGCTCCGAGCGCCATCGCCCAGGCGGTCAGCGGGAGGCTCCCGATCCGTGGCTGGAGTCGTTCGAGCAGGACACTTCCGATTGCGATCGCCGCCGCCGCACCGAGGACGAGCACCTGACCGACGGCTCCCGCGTCGAGGAGTGCCGCCTGCGACGGCTGGACGATCACGACCACGCCGGCCAGTGCGACCCCGATCCCGAGGACACCGGGCAGCGAGAGGCGGTCACCGAGCAGCCACCACGCGAACACCGGTGCCAGGATCGGATTCAGACCGTACATGATCGACGCCATCGCGGGCGTCGTATACCCCTGACCGACGAACAACAGGGCGTTGTTCAGTACGACCAAGAACACCCCGGCGACGCCGACGGCGAGGACGTCGTTGCGCGTCCGGGGAAGCCACGCCGACCGAGGGTAGGCAAAGACCACGTACCCGAGCAGCGCGACGGCAGCGATGTCGAACCGGAGGCTGGCGAACAGAAGCGGCGGTAGCTCGCGGAGACCGGTCTCGATCGCCACGAACGCACAGCCGAACAGGACGGCGAGGAGGACGAAAAGCGCGGCATCCCGATAGCGGGCAGGGAGGGACAGACGAGCCGTAAGTGTCCGATAGCTTATCTTTAGATTCAGCGCCACCACACGCTCGATAGCGTTTGTTCCATACGATCATATACGCCCCAGAGACACAAGAGAGCTACGTGAGAGGAGGTATCACGGGCTGATCTATGATGTAAGATGTGGCTCGATCGTGACCCATATCTGTCGATTTTTGTACAATCCTGATACATTTTCGTCGACCCGAATTCGCGCGCGAAACGCCGCGTACTCAACCCGTTCTATTTATAAACCCAGGGAGAACGCTGGGACGTTCGGGTCGGCTACCCCGTGTATCCGTCGGTGAGTGATTCGACGTACTTCGCGACGACATCGACCTCGACGTGAACCGGGTCGCCGACGGACTTCTCGGCGAGCGTCGTCACGTCGTACGTTTCGGGAATGATCGCGACGCTGAACTCCTCGGCGCCGAGGTCCGCGACGGTCAGCGAGATGCCGTCGAGGGCGATCGATCCCTTTTCGACGACGTACTGCCGGAGTGAGGCCGGAAGCGAGAACCGAAACGTCCAGTCGTCGCCGATCTGCTCGATTCCGGTCACCTCGGCGACGCCGTCGACGTGCCCCTGAACGAAGTGGCCGTCGAAGCGTCCGTCGGCCGGCAGCGCCCGCTCGATGTTGACCCGGTCGCCGACGGCGAGTGCGCCGAGATACGTCCGTTCGAGCGTCTCCTCGGAGAGAAACAGCTCGAAGCGCTCCGCGTCGAACGCCTCGACGGTGAGACAGGCGCCGCTTATCGCGATGCTCTGACCGACGGACAGGTCCGAACAGAACGACGCCGACACCTTGATCCGACGACCGCCGGCCGTTTCCTCGATTCCGACCACCTCGCCGGTTTCCTCGACGATCCCGGTGAACATACACGCCGTAGTCGTCGGGGCGACGAAAGGGTTGCTGTCGCGGGTGGCGGCTGTCCCGCGTCGCTTTTTACCGGTGGCGACGTGGAGTGCGTATGGACATCGTCGACACGCTCACCCTGTTCGGGGCGGTCGCGCTTGCGGCCCCGATCGCGATGTTGGGCGTCGAGTTCGTCGTCGGCGGCCGGACGCTGGCCGGGATCGGCTTTCTGGCCGTCGCCGCCGGGTTGATCGTCGGCCAGCAGTACGGCACACCCAGTCTCAAACGGCGGCTGGCCGGGACGGCGGTCGACGCCGTCGTCGACGACGACACCGAGACGACGGAGGGACGAGGCGGGTAGATGGCGATGGGAATCCTCCGGTCGCTGCAACTCGTCTCGACGATGGTCGTCGCCGGACCGGTTGCCCTCGTCGGGGTGTTGAACATCATCGACGGGCTGTACGCCCAGGGGGCGATGTTTCTCGCACTCGCCGTCGGGTTGGTCGTCGTGAGCGAGTACATCTACGTCCGGCTGACCGACCGGACGGTCGGACGGCTGAAACGGTTGAAGAACGTTCGCGGCGGCGACGAGAACTGATCTCAGTCGGCGGCGGCTTCCGGCGGTTCCTGTGCCACCTCGATCAACTCTCTGAGCGGCATATCGACCGGTTCGTTGTGTAACAACACGTCGATCGGCAGCGTCGGTGCGCCGTCGATCAGATTCTCCAGCAAGACGAGTCGCTCGCGGGCGCGGGACATGCCGACGTAGAACACGCGGCGTTCGTTGTCGGTGAGCGTCGGGACCGGATCGGTGTGTTTCGTGAACTCGACGACGGAGGGCACCGCCGTCGGATCGTCGACGGTCGCGGCCATCTGTTCGACGACCTTCTCCGTGAGATCGGTGGCGACGAAGACGTGATCGGCCTCTCGGCCCTTCGCGGAGTGGATCGTACCGACGCGGACGCGGTCGGCGTCGAACCCGCGGTAGGAGCCGCTGAAGTACGCCGCGACGGAGCGCTCCTGGAAGTTCGAGACACGCGTGAGCATGTCGCTTGCGGCGGCTGGATTCGGCACGAAGGGGGCGTGTTCGGAGACGAAGTCGGGGGCGACCTCCATGTCGGTGAGGTCGTCGACACCCTCGGCGTCCTCTAGTTCCTCGAGGGCGTCGAGATACTCCTCGCGGTCACCCGTCCCGAAGGCGGAATCGGCGAGCATCTTCCCGAGACGGCGGGCCTGTAGTCCGTCGATCGGCTCGTCGTCGTCGATCGCTTCGATCGCACGGACGTAGTCCTCGAGTCGGTCGGTCCACATCCGCTGGTCCGTCAACATGGTGAACGGAACGCCCTCGTCGATGAACTCGTTCATGAACTGGAACATCTGATAGCGCGCACGGAACAGACACATGACGCTGCCGTCGTCGGCATCGATCGTCTGACAGACGTTCCGAACGAGGTCGACGACCGTCGGATTGCGGACTGCCTCGACGCGGCCGCCCTGTTTTCGCGGCTTGAGGTCCTTCTGTTGGCGCTTTTCGATGTGGCTGATCTGGGTGTTGACGACGTTGAGGATGCGGGACGGCAGCCGGTAGCTGTTCGGGAGGATGACGTCGTCGTCGACCGATTCGTCGAGCAATAGATTCGGATCGGCACCCTGCCAGGCGTAGACGACCTGGTCGTCGTCGCCGGCGATCAACACGTTGTCGACGTGTGGGCGCCACTCCTCGTAGACGGCATACTGCAGCGTGGTGATGTCCTGAAACTCGTCGATGACGAGGTGGTTCACCGAGGGGATGAGCGACCGCTGTGCGACCCGTTCGAGCATATCGGCGAAGCCGACGATCCCTTCCTCGCCCTTGTAGTTGCGCCAGCCACGGATGGCCTCCGGGACGTCGATTCGGTCGTCGTCGGACGGCCACGTCGGGGTGTACTTGTTTCCGGTCTGTGCGTTGTCGTCGATCTCCGGCGGCAGTCGAACCTCCTCGGCGTCCCACTGGAAGGGGACGTCGTACCAGTCGGCCACGTCACGCCGCGTTCGCTGGAGCCACTGGCTCGTGGCGATGATCTTGTTGCCGAGCGTCGTCGAACGGGCCGACCGACGACGGTTCGAACTCTGTTCGTCCTCGAACTCGAGTCCGTAGTCGTCACAGAAAGCCTCCTTGTCGTCTTCGCCGACCACGTCGCCGCGAGAGAGGTCCAGCAGTTCGTACGCCTTCGCGTGCATCGTACAGACGTTGCCCTTCAGCGATTTCGGGCTTCGGTCGAGCCGTTCGGCCAGCCGTTCCCGCACCTCGGCGGCAGCAGCCCGGGTGTAGGAGACGACGAGGATATCCCGAACGGGAACGCCCTCATCGAGCATCTCCTCGACGCGGTCGAGAAGCGCCGTCGTCTTTCCGCTCCCCGGACCGCCGAACAGGCGTGTCACGTGGGTCGAATCGTCCATTACCGGTGTATCACCGTCCGGAAGTATAAGTACCGCGTTCGTGCTCCGGTGCGCGAGCGGCTCACGAACTACCGGTTCTCGGCCGCGTACGGACGATTCGCTGCTACAGCAGGTCGGCCACGCCGGCTACGGGGACCACCCACAGACGGAACACGACGCCGCATCGAGGCCGTGCAGTCCGCCGCAGTCGGGGCAGCGCTTCTTGTTGTAGTCACGCTCCCAGGAGGGCGATTCGGTTGCGTGGCCACGCTCGGAGAGAAATTCGTCGAACAGGTCGTCGTCTGCGGTCGCCATACGAGGTTCCGTTCGATTCGCTCGGGTATAAATCTGTGGTACGCGGTACCACGAGTCACGAAGACCAAAACGATCGGGGTTTTGACGTGGAGGCGGCCGCGACCCGCGAAGATTTTCACCGCCGAGGTGAAACGGCAGGTATGAGCAACGAAAGCGACGAACTCTCGCTGTACCACGTGAGTCGACCGGGATCGGTCGATTCGAATGCACCCGCGGTCGTCGTGATTCACGGTCGCGGCGCCGACGAACGGGACCTGCTGCCGATCGCCGATCGACTTCCGGAGGAGATCCACGTACTGAGCGTCCGGGCTCCGAATGCGATGGGGCCGGGGTACACCTGGTACGACCTCGATCTCTCCGGCGGCGGACTCCACGCGAGTCAACCCGACGCCGAGGACTTCCGTGAGAGCCTCGATCTGCTCCACGCGTTCGTCGAGGAGGCGACGGAGGCCTACGATCTCGATCCCGAACGGATCGGACTGCTCGGATTCAGCCAAGGGGCGATCACGAGCCTCTCCGCGCTGCTCGAACGGCCAGAGGCCTACCGGTGGGTGGTCGCGCTGCACGGCTATCTGGCGGATTCACACGAGGGGCAGGCAGCCGCCGCCGACGGAAAGCCGGTGTTCGTCGGCTGTGGAACGGCCGACGAGGTCATTCCCGCCAGGCGGGCCGAACGCGCGGCCGAAACGCTCGAAAATGGCGGCGCTGCGGTCCGGTTCGAGCGCTACCGAACCGGCCACGGAACGACCCCGGCGGAGGTCGAGGATCTCGTGGCGTGGATCGAAGACCGGTACTGAGTCGAACGGCGCCCCGGCCAGAACACACAAAAGCGTCCGTCGTCGGCGCGAGCACGGCCGTTTCTCCGGAAAACGACCTATCGAACCCTGTCGTTGGCTCCCGCAGAATCGAGCGTCGCCGGGTCGGACGGGGCCGACGCGGTCGTTCCGACGTCGCTCCGTTTTATGCCCCGGCTTCGCCGAGGGCGGTTTCGAGGTCGTCCCGCTGTGTGACGCCGACGAATCGCTCCACGACGCCGTCGTCGTTCTCGACGATGAGCGTCGGCAGCGACCGGACCTGATAGTCGTTTGCGATGTCCTGCTGTTCGTCGACGTTGATCTTCTCGAAGGCGACATCCGGGTAGTCCTCTTCGAGTTCCTCGAGGATCGGATCCTGTGTCTTGCAGGGGCCACACCAGTCGGCGTAGAAGTCCTTGAGCGTGACGGACATGATGAACACCGGATGTACCCCAGCCGCGTTGATAAGGATTACTCTGTTGTGAGACGGTCGGGGCCGACCGTGCCGAAACGCTTACAACGCCACCGGAAAAGAGACAGGTATGAGCAGTGGTCAAAACAGCGGCGGACTGATGTCCAGTGCCGGACTCGTCCGGTATTTCGACTCCGAGGACCGAAACGCACCGACGATGGACCCCCGAACCGTCGTCGCCTTCGGCGTCCTCCTCGGCGTCTTCGTGTTGATGTTGAACGCGCTGGCCTGATCGGTTTCACACCGGAGACAGCGAACCCTTTTATTCGATAGCGCCCAATCTCTGCACGTGTCACGGTCGGACGACCACACGCAGCTCTTTCCGTACGACCAGCCGTACGACCATCAGGCGGAGGCGATGGATCGCGTTCGGACGGCGCTCGAAGACGGGCAGGACGTGCTGTTCGAAGGGGCCTGCGGGACCGGGAAGACGCTCGCGTCGCTCGTTCCGGCTCTGGATTATGCGAGGGAAACGGACCGGACGGTGGTGATCACGACGAACGTCCACCAGCAGATGCGGCAGTTCATCGAGGAGGCACGGGCGATCACGCGACGAGAGCAGCTGAGTGCGGTCGTCTTTCGCGGCAAAGGGTCGATGTGTCACATCGATGTGGACTACGAGGAGTGTCAGACGCTCCGGGATGCGACGCGGGAACTCGTAGACGTCGAGGGAGACATCGAGGAACTCAAGCGGCGCGAAGAGGAGCTTCTCGAGGCGAGTCAGGACGGCAGCGACGAGGCGACGAAGGCGCGGGGGACCGTCCTCGAAGAGCTGGAGGAGCTGGAGACGAGTGCGGAGGCGCTGCGGGAGGAGCGCAACATCTGTGAGCGGTACTACGACAATCTCACGAGGGAGACAAACGAGTTCTACGCGTGGCTGTACGACGGGGTTCGGACGCCGGAGGAGATCTACGACTACGCCGAATCGGCCGGGCTGTGCGGATACGAACTGCTCAAGGAGGGAATGGAGGGGATCGATCTCGTCATCTGCAACTACCACCACCTGCTGGATCCGATGATCCGGGAGCAGTTCTTCCGGTGGCTCGGGCGCGATCCGGACGACATCGTGGCGGTGTTCGACGAGGCCCACAACGTCGCGGACGCCGCCCGCGACCACGCCACTCGGACGCTCACAGAGCAGACGCTCGACGCCGCAATCGACGAACTCGAAGGGGTCGACGACACGCGGGCGGGACAGGCGGCAAACGTCGTCGAGACGTTCCGCGACGCCCTCGTCGAAACCTACGAGGACGGCCTCGGCTTCGGCGATCGGGAGACGCTGGGCGATGACTTCGAGGACATCACGATCGACGACGGCGACGGAAAGGACGACCTCACGCTGTCGTTTCTTCGATCGTACTCCGGGGAGGGAATCGACGAGGACATCGAGGCGGCACTCTCACTCGGGAAGGCGCTCGATCGGCGGTACGACGAGGCGTACAAAAACGGCGAGACGACGAACCGACGGGAGTGTCAGACGCTGTCCGTGGCGTCGTTTCTCGAAACGTGGATGGCCGCCGTCGACGATCCGGGGCGGTATCCCGTCGTCGGCGTCCGGCGAACGGAGACGGGCGTCGTCGGACGGGCGGAGTTGTACACCTGCCTGCCACAGCAGGTGACCGGGCCGCTGTTTTCGGAACTGCACGCCACGGTGTTGATGAGCGCGACGCTGCGACCGTTCGACGTGACCGAGGACGTTCTTGGCCTGGAGGAACCGGTGACGATGGCCTACGGCGAGCAGTTTCCGGCGGAGCGGCGGCGGACGCTGGCCGTCGACACGCCGGCGCTGTTCGCCAGTCGTCGGGACGACGCAACCGTCGTCGAGACGGTGTCCGCCGCCGTTTCGGACGTGATCGAGTTCACGCCGGGCAACACCCTCGTCTTCTTCCCGAGTTACGCCGAAGCCGAGCGGTACTACCACCGCTACGACGGCGAGGCGACACCGTTTCTTGACGAACCGGGGGTTCGCGCCGAGGAGGTACGGCAGTCGTTCACGGAGGCGGAAAACGGCGTGCTGTTCACGTCGCTGTGGGGGACGCTGGCGGAGGGGGTGAGCTTCGACGGTGACGACGCACGGAGCGTCGCCGTCGTCGGCGTGCCGTACCCGCACCTCGACGATCGACTGGAGGCCGTCCAGGGTGCCTACGAGGGCGCATTCGAGGACGACGACGCGGGCTGGCGGTACGCAGTCGAGATTCCGACGGTCCGGAAGACGCGGCAGGCGCTCGGGCGGGTGGTTCGGTCACCGACGGATTTCGGTGCTCGAATCCTGATCGACGAGCGCTACACCGGTCGTGGCCGGTCGGACCTCGGAGCGTACAGCGTCCACGACACGTTTCCGGCGGAAGAACGCGAGGAGTTGATCGACGTCGAACCGGAGAAGCTCCGGTTTGCGCTTTTGAACTTCTTCGCCGACCTCGATGGGTACGACGGGGAGCCGCCACGACCATGAGCCGGTACGATCCACGCCCGGAGCGGCGACGAACGCAGGACGGTGAGGGGTCCCAGTGGGATCTGTTGCGCGAGGAAGCGTTCGATCGGGACGGACACACCTGCCAGCGCTGTGGCTACAGCCAACCGGAGTACGGCGAACCGGAGCGTCGGCTGGAGGCACACCTGATCGCCACGCACGGCACGCCGTCGTTCGACGAACTGGAGAAGCTGATAACGGTCTGTGGACCCTGTCACGCGACGCTGCACTCGGACGATCCGGCGTACGACGACGCCAGAAAGCAGGCACCGATGTTTCCACGCCCCGACGCACCGGAGTCGGTCTCGACGATGCGGTCGGATCGCCAGCACGTCTGTCAGCGCTGTCAGCGCGTCGCCGATTCGGCGACCGATCTCGCCGCGTACACGGACGGCGACCGGCAGTACGTCGTCTGTCGACCGTGTGCCGGGGCGCTTCTGGAGGCGGGGAAGGATCCGGCGGCGTTCGAAATCGCCGGCGAAATCGACGTAGCGGGGCTGCGAAGGCAGGCGACGGAGGCGCCCGTCAGGCCGGCACTGCTCGCGGCCCGGGCGGTTCGGGTGCTCAGACCGGCGGAGACACGACTGGAGCGGTTCGTCTACGACACGCCGCTTCGGTACCTGTTCAACCCCATCGGCATGACACTCGCCTTCATCCTGCTCGGGGTCGTCGCCTCGTTTTATCTATTTTGACGAATCTACAGGCGGTTTACGGCGGCAGCGCGATCCGTTCGACCGACTCCTCGTAGCGGCCCGACCAGACGAAAAGCGAATCGACCGTCCACTCGACGTCGACGGACCGTCCGCCGAGACGGTCGGCGTCGCCGCCGCGGGCGACGGTCACGTGGGGAACGTAGGCGTCGCCTTCGATCCCCGGGATCGGCTCGAAGGACGCACAGAGCCGATCGTGCAGGCGTTCGAGCGGTGGGGAATCGATGGCGAGGTAGGCGACGGGGGCGGGGGGCGTCTCCGGCTGGCGAAACAGTTCGACGCCCGTGATTCGGACCGGAAACGGAGCCGTTCCGGCGAGGCGGCGGCGGAGTGTTGCAGCGAGTGAGCGCGGCTCGCCGTCTCCGAGTCGTTTGACGACGAGGGTGTGTCGGTCACGCGGCGTCGCCGTGATCGTCTCGGAAGCGATGCCGCGGGCGAGGCGGGAAACGTCACTCGGGACGGGGACGTTGAGGCTGTACACGGGTTAGATGTAGTCGAGGAAGTACGCGACGATGAGTCCGACGATGAGGAGGCCGAGCAGCGAGGACAGCGATCCGAAGGCGAATTCGAGGACGTCGAGGACGATCTGGACGGCGATCCAGACGATCACGAGGACGAGGATCACCTTCAGCAGGTCTTCGACGTCGATATCCATCAGTTTCATAGCCGGGAGTGCGGGAGTTGTCATAAAAAGGTCTGTGGCCACCTCGGCGTCGATCTGCCGATACGGCGCCGGTCTCGGCGATCACAGCGTTTATCCTTACATAATCGGATAGGTCGGTATGGCAGTTGAGGATCGGTTTTACGACCCAGACGGACTCGACACGTCGGCAGAATCACTCGGTCACGATCGGCCTGACGTCGAGGCATACGCCGCCCTCGCCTCGGAACTTCGTGATCGGATCTCCGGCGATGTCCAGTTCGACGAGTACGCACAGATTCTGTACGCCACGGACGGGAGTATCTATCAGGCTCGGCCGGCAGGCGTCATCTGTCCGACATCGGTCGAGGATGTCAGGGCAGCCGTGGAGGTCGCAACGCGACACGAGGTGCCGATCCTGCCGCGTGGAACCGGCTCCTCGCTCGGCGGCCAGACCGTCGGACCGGGCTGTGTCGTTCTCGATTTCACGAAGTACATGGACGACATCGTCGACATCTCACCCGACGAACAGCGGGCGACCGTCCAGCCTGGGGTGGTTCAGGACCATCTGGACGACCGGCTTGCGAGACACGACCTGAAGTTCGCCCCCGATCCGGCCTCGTCGAATCGGGCCACCGTCGTCGGTGGGATCGGCAACAACTCGACCGGCGCACACTCGGTTCGATACGGCATCACGGACGCCTACACGGAGGAACTGCAGGTCGTCCTCGCCGACGGATCGATGATCCACACCCGGGAGATCGTCCTCGACAGCGAGGAGTACGAGGAGATCGTCGGCAAGGACGATCTGGAGGCCCACATCTACGAGACCGTCCGGGGGCTCGTCGAGGAGCACGAAGCGGAGATCGAAGACAAGTATCCGGATCTCAAACGCTCCGTCTCGGGGTACAACCTCCAGAAGGTGATCTACGAAAACGACGACGGCGAGGAGGTCATCAACCTCTCGAAGCTACTCGTCGGCTCGGAGGGGACCCTCGGCGTGATCGTCGAGGCGACGGTGTCACTCGTCACGAAGCCGGAGGAGACGGCCCTTGCGCTGTACTGCTTCGAGGACCTCATCGACGCGCTGAAGGCGGTGCCGGTTGCGCTCGAATACCCCGTCAGCGCCGTCGAGTTGATGGACGACGAGGTGTTCCGGATGGCCGCGGAATCCGACGGATACGCCGAGTACGCCGAACCGATCCCGGACGACGCCGCCGCCGCGTTGATGCTCGAGTGGGACAACGAACTGGTCGACGACTTCGAGGCTGCGATCGGTGACACGAACGATCGGTTCATCGAGTCGGGGGCCGCCTTCGACGTACTGGAGGCCTACACCGAGGAGGCACAGAAGGATCTCTGGAAGCTGCGAAAGGCAGCGATCCCACTTCTGATGAGTCTCGACGGCGATCCGAAGCCGTACCCGTTCATCGAGGATGCGACGGTTCCGCCGGAGGAACTCGCAGAATACGTCGAGAAGTTCGAGGAGGTGTTGCGGGACCACGACACCTCGGCGGCGTACTTCGCCCACGCCGGATCGGGGACGCTGCACATTCGTCCGATCCTCAACCTGAAAGAGGAGGAAGGCATCGAGGCGATGCACTCGATCACCGAGGACGTGACTGATCTCGTCCTCGAACACGGCGGGTCCTTCTCTGGCGAACACGGCGACGGGATGGCCCGCACGGAGTTCAACCCGAAGATGTACGGCGATGATCTGTGGCAGGCGTTCAAGCAACTCAAGACGGCGTTCGATCCCGAGTGGCTGATGCATCCGGGGAACGTCGTCTACCGGGACGGCCCCGAGGACCCCGGACCGGACAACGAACGCGGCGTCGGTGCGGACAACCGCGAACACCTCAGATACGGGGCCGACTACCAGTCGCTCGAACCACAGACGGCGATGGATTTCTCCGACGAGGGCAGCTTCTCGGAACTCGTCGAACTCTGCAACGGCTGTGGAACCTGTCGGCAGACCACCACCGATACCATGTGTCCGACCTACCGGGCCTCGAAGGAGGAGATCCAGACGACCCGGGGCCGGGCGAACATGCTCCGGGCCGCCATCTCCGGAGAACTCGACGAGGAGGAGATCCACTCCGATCGGTTCCAGGAGGAGGTGCTCGACCTCTGTGTCGGCTGTAAGGGCTGTAAGAACGACTGTCCGACCGGCGTCGACCTGGCGAAGCTGAAAGCCGAGGTGAAACACGAACATCATGAAAAGGAGGGGGCGTCGTTCCGCGAGCGGCTGTTCGGAAACATCGATCGCTACTCCGCACTCGGCAGTGCCCTCGCTCCGATTTCCAACGTCGCCTCGAAGGTGCCCGGCGCGCGAACAATCATGGAGAAGACGGTCGGCATCGCCGCCGATCGGGAGCTACCGAAGTTCAGTTCCGAGAGTCTCGAAGAGTGGTTCGAGGCCCGCGGCGGTGCTGCGGTGCCGGAAGCCGAGGCCGATGCGAAGGTCGTGTTGTTCCCCGATACGTACACCAACTACAGCTACCCCGAGCCCGGAAAGCGGGCGGTCGAGGTGCTCGAGACGGCCGGCGTCCACATCGAGATGCCCGACGACCTCGCGGCGAGCGGTCGGGCGGCGTATTCGATGGGCTTTCTCGACGACGCGCGTGAACGCGCCGAGGAGAACGTCGAGAAGCTCCGACCGTACGTCGACGACGGATACTCGATCGTGTTCGTCGAACCCTCGGATGCGGTCGCCTTCCAGGACGAGTACCGGTCGCTGCTTTCGGGGCCGGACGTCGAGTTGGTGTCAGGAGCCGCCTACGGGATCATGGAGTACCTCGATCGGTTCCGACTCGACGACAGTCTGGCCTTCGATTCGCCGACGACGTCGCTTACGTACCACGGTCACTGCAACCAGAAGGCCGTGAACACCGACCACCACGCCGTCGGCGTGCTGCGGCGGGCCGGCTACGAGGTCGATCCGCTGGATTCGGGCTGCTGTGGCATGGCCGGCTCCTTCGGCTACGAGGCCGAACACTACGACATCTCACAGGCGATCGGACGGATTCTCTTCCGGCAGGTCGAGGGGAGTCCGGGCGAGGAGGTCACCGCCCCCGGCGGGTCCTGTCGGTCCCAGCTCGGCGACCGGCCCGGTGCGGAGAACCCACCGCACCCGATCGAGAAGATCGCCGAGGCGGTCGTCGGCCCCGCGACCGAATCCGCCGATACCGGAGTCGACGCCGAAGGCGGTGCCGGGCGGGCGGAGCCGGTGGCCGACGGCGGCGAATAGCCCACCACGGCGGAACACCCCCGGTCCCGGAGGGTGTGACCGAGACACATTCCCGACGTATCCCGCAAGTGTTTAATATCGATTCGACTGTACTGATCTGTATATGATGCACGCTCGTCGCACCGGTTCGCCACGCCGAAGCGGCGAGTCCGCCCCTCTTCTGCGACCGCGACGACCGGGCCTTCCGGCCCGATAGTTACACACCCACCCCGCGCTCGTATCGTTTTCGACGACACCGCCCGGCCGGCGGTATCACCCACACACACAACACATGACAGACACAAACCGCGTCGCACTCGCCTTTTCAGGCGGGCTCGACACCACCGTTTGCGTACCGCTGCTCGAAGAGGAATACGGCTACGACGAGGTCGTCGGCGTCACCGTCGACGTTGGACAGCCACCCGAGGAGTTCGAGGAGGCGACGGAGACAGCAGAAGCACTCGATCTCGAACACCACGTCGTCGATGCACGGGCGGAGTTTGCGGAGCTGTGTTTCGACGGCGTCAGGGCAAACGCCTCCTATCAGGGCTATCCGCTCGGGACGGCACTCGCTCGCCCGGTGATCGCCGAGGCGATCCTCGAGGTCGCGATCGAAACCGGCTGCAGCGGACTCGCCCACGGCTGCACCGGCAAAGGAAACGATCAGCTCAGGTTCGAGGCCGTCTGGCGAGACTCGGATCTGGAGGTCATCGCACCGGTCAGGGAACTCGGGCTCACACGCGAGTGGGAACAGGAGTACGCCGCAGAACGCGGGCTGCCCGTCGAGGGCGGCGACGAGGGCAGATACAGCATCGATACGAACCTCTGGAGTCGCTCCGTCGAGGGAAGCGAACTCGAAGAGCCGGGCTACGTCCCCGGCGAGGAGATCTACCAGTGGACGTCGCCGCCGGGCGAGGAGACGAGAGAACTCGAGATCGGCTTCGAGAACGGCTATCCGACCTCGATCGACGGCGAGGCGTACGATCCCGTCGAGTTGACACAGACGCTAAACGAGGTCGCCGGCGACTACGGCGTCGGTCGGTCGGACATCATGGAGGATCGGATGCTCGGGTTGAAGGTCAGAGAGAACTACGAACACCCCGCCGCGTCGGTGTTGCTTGCGGCCCACGAGGCACTCGAATCCCTCGTGCTCACGAAGGAGGAGCGGAGCTTCAAAAAACAGATCGACCACGAGTGGGCCGAAAAGGGGTATCAGGGCCTCGTAAACGCACCGCTCGTCGAAGCACTCGAAGGCTTCATCGAGGAGACACAGACGCGGGTGACGGGAACGGTGACGATCCGGCTGGAGGGTGGACAGGCGCGTCCGGTCGGCAGAGAGTCGCCGTACGCCGTCTATTCGGCGGAGGCCGCCTCGTTCAACACCGAGGACATCGTCGGTGGAATCGAACAGGACGACGCAACGGGCGTGGCGAAGTACCACGGCTTCCAGGAACGGCTGGCGAATCGCGTCATCGAGAACAATCGATCCGACGACAGCTGAAGACACCATGACAGACGACGCAGGTGAGGATGTCGTTCGCCGGGAGCGCTTCAGCGGCGGCCCCGCCCGTGGCTTCCTTTCGAGTCTGGAAGGCGACGAACGCATCTTCGCCGCCGACATCGCCGTCGACCGCGCCCACGTCGTGATGCTTCACGAACAGGGAATCCTCGGCGACGAGGAGACGGCGGCGATCCTTCGGGCGCTCCGGGATGTCGAGGAGGCGGGTCACGGAGGCCTCCCGGAGGGGGAGGACGTCCACGCCGCAATCGAGACCGCGGTCGTCGAACGTGTCGGTGACGTCGGCGGGAAGATGCACACCGCCCGCTCCCGCAACGACGAGGTGGCGACGTGTCTCCGCTACCGGCTCCGGGCGGACGTGCTCTCGGCGGCGGAAGCGACGCTCACGGCAAGAGGGGCGCTTTTCGACGTCGCGTCGGCGCACACGGAGACGGTGATGCCCGGGTTTACCCACCTGCAGCCGGCACAGCCGACGACGGTCGCCCACCACCTGCTGTCGTACGAGTCGGCGCTGTCGCGGGACACCGCCCGACTGCTCGACGCCTACGATCGAATCAATCGCTCGCCGCTCGGTGCGGCCGCCTTCGCCGGAACGACCTTCGACGTCGATCGGGAGCGAACGGCGGCACTGCTCGGATTCGACGGCGTGGTCGAAAACGCCACCGACGCCGTCTCGACGCGGGACTTCTGCTTCGAGGCGACGAGTGCCGTCACCGGGGTGGCGACGACGCTTTCGGGGCTCGCCGAGGATCTGATCGTCTTCTCCTCGAAGGGATACGTCGAATTGGACGACGATTACGCCTCGACGTCCTCGATCATGCCGCAGAAGAAAAATCCCGACACGATGGAGCTCGTTCGGGCGACCGCAGGCGACGCGGCGGCGGGGCTGAACGGACTCGCGACGATCACGAAGGGACTGCCCCGGGCGTACAACCGCGACCTCCAGCGGGCACACGACCACGCCTTCGACGCGGTCGATGCGGTGACGGAGGCGACGACCGTCGCCGCCGGTGCCGTCGGAACCGCCGACTGGGACGAGGAAGCCCTCGGGGCGGCCGCAGGGGAAGGGTTCTCGACGGCGACCGGGGTTGCCGATCTGCTCGCTGCCTCGGGAATCCCGTTCCGGACGGCACACGAACTCGTCGCCTCGGCGGCGGAGTCGGGAGCCGACTACGAGGCACTGAACGACGCCGCGGTCGAGGTGCTCGGGACGCCGCTGTCGGAACTCGTCGAACGGGAGGCACTCGAGGCGGCCTTGGATCCCGAATCGAGCGTCGCCTCCCGTGATTCGTCGGGCGGGCCGGCGCCGTCGGTCGTCGAGGACGCCCTCGGTCGCGTCGAGGACGGAATCGAGACGGATCGGAAGGCGGTGGCGGCGCGTCGAGAGCGGATCGATGCGGCCGACTCGGAACTCGCCGCGGAGGTGGAAGATCGTGTGTGATCGACGGTCGCCATCCCCGTCCCGGGGATAATACCAACATACTGATACACGTATAGATTGATTCCGTCGAAGTGGCTATCTGGTGCCGTTAGACACCAGTATCGTTACTCACATATTCATGATAAGTTCGAAGCGTTTAAGTTATTCAGGGATGGACTAGCGCGTACGATGAGCGATACAATCACCGCGGAGGATCCGATCACCGGAGACGAAATCGAACTGCCCGCCGACGTGGAGGTCGGCGAAATCATCGACAGCCCCATCACCGGGGCCGAACTCGAGGTGGTCTCCCTCGATCCCGTCACGCTCGAGGAGGCCCCCGAACTCGAAGAGGACTGGGGGGAGTAGGCCGATGTCCGCCGCCCCGTCGAAGGACGCCGCCGCGAGGTGGGTTCGATGAACGTCGGTGTCCTGTACTCCCGGATTCGCCGCGACGAGAAGCTGCTGCTTTCGGAGTTGCGTGACCGGAACCACGAGGTGACGAAGATCGACGTCCGAGACGAGCAGTTCGGCGTCCACGGTCCGTCGGACTCCTTCGACGACGTCGACATCGTCGTCGATCGGTGTCTCGCGACGAGTCGCTCCCAGTACACGACGCGCTTCGTCGACTCATACGGGATTCCGGTCGTCAACGATCCGGAGACGGCGGCGGTGTGTGCTGATAAGGCCCGAAACAGTCTCGTCCTCGCAGACGCCGGAATTCCGACACCCGACACCCGCGTGACGTTCACGAAGGAATCCGCCCTGGAGGCGATCGAGGCGTTCGGATACCCCTGCGTGTTGAAGCCGGTGATCGGTTCCTGGGGCCGGCTGATGGCGAAGATCGACTCCCGTTCGGCCGCGGAGGCGATCCTCGAACACAAGGAGACGCTCGGACACTACGAACACAAGGTGTTCTACATTCAGGAGTTCGTCGAGAAGCCGGGGCGAGACATGCGTGTCGTCGCCACGGACGGGAAACCGGTTGCGGCGATGGCCCGCTCGTCGGATCACTGGCTGACGAACGCGGCGCGGGGCGCGACGACCGAGGAAATCGAGATCACGCCACGGATGGAAGAACTCGTCGAGGAGGCCTCGGCGGCGGTCGGCGGCGGACTGCTCGGGATCGATCTGATGGAGATCGGCGGTGCCGACTCGGGTGAGTACACCGTCCACGAGGTGAACCACACGGTCGAGTTCAAGGCGTTGAACGAGGTGACGGACGTCGACGTGCCGGCGGTCGTCGTCGACTGGCTGGAGCAACGCGCCGGCGTGGAGGTCACCGCATGAGCACGCGGGCTGCCGTCGTCGGCGGCTCCGGGTTCACCGGCGGCGAACTGCTGCGGCTGCTCTCCGGACACCCCGAATTCGAGATCGCACAGGCGACGAGTCGCAGTTACAAGAACAAGACCGTCGGATCGGTCCATCCGAACCTCCGGGGGACCGGGCTGCGGTTTTCCGATCCCGCGGATCTGGAATCCGTCGACGTGCTGTTCGCCGCGACGCCACACGGCGTCTCGATGGAGCGCATCGACGACTTTCGGGACGCGGCCGATACGGTCGTCGATCTGAGTGCCGATTTCCGGCTGTCGAGTGAGGCGGCCTACGAGGAGTACTACGACGGCCACGACCGTCCCGAGTTGCTCGCCGAGGCCGAATACGCCCTGCCGGAGCTGAATCGGGAGAACCTTCCCGGGGCCGAGTTGATCGCCGCCGGTGGGTGCAACGCGACGGCGACGATCCTCGGATTGAAGCCGCTTTTCGACGCCGACGTGCTCTCCGGCGACGAACAGGTCGTCGTCGACGTGAAGGTCGGCTCCTCGGAGGGTGGTGCCGGCGGCGGTGCGGCGTCGTCACACCCGGAACGGTCGGGTGTCGTTCGGCCCTACGCGCCGACCGGCCACCGCCACGAGGCCGAAATCGAGGAGTTCCTCGGTCTCTCGGTGTCGTTTACCGTTCACGCCGTCGACATGATCCGTGGCGCGTCGGCGACGTGTCACGTCTTCCCCGACGAGCCGGTTTCGAAGGGCGACCTCTGGGGTGCCTACCGCGGCAGCTACGAGGCGGAGCCGTTCGTCAGACTCGTCGCCGGCGGTGGCGGCGTGTATCGATACCCCGAGCCGAAGGCGGTCGCCGGATCGAACAACGCCGAGGTCGGCTTCGAACTCGATCCCGCGAACCGTCGGCTCGTCGTCTTCTCGGCGATCGACAACATGATGAAAGGATCGGCCGGGCAGGCGGTTCACGCCGCAAACATCGCACTCGGCTTCGAGGAGACCGCAGGCCTGGAGTTCGACGGACTCCATCCGGTGGGGGCGCCGTAGATGACGGTCGACGGCGAAGCGGAGCCGGTCGTCGTCAAGATCGGCGGCGCAAAGGCCGTCGAACCGGCCGGCGCACTCGACGACATCGCCGAACTCACCGCCGAGGGGACGGACGTCGTCGTCGTCCACGGTGGATCGACGGCGGTCGACGACACCCTCGAATCGATGGGGATCGAACCCGAGTACGTCGAGACGCCGAGCGGCGTCGTCGGCCGGTTCACCGACGCGGAGACGATGGACGTATTCAAGATGGCGATGGCGGGACTCGTCAACACCGACCTCGTCGTCGGGCTGCAGAACGCGGGCGTCGACGCCGTTGGACTCTCCGGCGTCGACGGAAGGCTCCTGTACGGCCCCCGGAAGTCGGCGGTTCGGGTACTGGAGGACGGCAAACGGAAGATTCGCCGGGGCGACCACTCGGGGACGGTGAAACAGGTCGACGGCGAGTTGCTGTCGACGCTGCTCGCCGCGGGACACACGCCGGTCGTCTCGCCGCCGATGCTCGGCGAGGACGACGGGTCGGTGCTCGCGGTCAACACCGACGCCGACCGTGCGGCAGCGGCGGTCGCGGCCGCGGTCGGCGGCACCCTCGTCTCGCTGACGGACGTCGCCGGCGTCTACCGTGATCCGGAGGATCCGTCGACGGTGATCGATCTGGTCGACTCGCCTGCGGCCTACGAGGAACTCGAATCGGCCGCGGAGGGGTTTATGAGTCGGAAGGTCATGGCCGCAGAAGAGGCACTCGACGGCGGTGCGGTTGCGGTCGTCATCGCGGATGCAAACGCAGATTCGCCGATCAACTCGGCACTCGACGGCAGCGGTACACGTATTCTACCCGAGGCACTAGCATAAACCATGAGCGGGTTCGTCTTTTCGGAAAAACCGATCCGTATCGATCGTGGCGACGGGGTTTACCTGTACGACACGAACGGAACCGAGTATCTCGACTTCGGCGCGAGTTACGCCTGTACGCCGGTTGGCCACTGTCATCCGGAGGTCGTCGACGCCGCGACGAATCAACTGGAGGAGTTGATGTACGTCCAAGCGTCGTATCCACACGCCGCCCGGACCGCACTGTACGAGAAGCTGGCGGAGACGGCACCGGTCGATATCGACAACACGTGGCTGTGTAACTCCGGGACGGAGGCAAACGAGGCGGCGCTGAAGTTCGCCAGAAGCGCGACCGGACGACAGAAGATCATCGCGACGAAGCAGGGCTTTCACGGCCGAACGATGGGGGCGCTTGCGACGACGTGGAAGGACAAATATAAAAAGCCCTTCGAGCCGCTGGCCGGCGGCGTCGAGTTCGTCGAATACGGCAACGTCGAGGCGATGCGCGAGGCCGTCGACGACGAGACGGCGGCGGTGATCATCGAACCGCTGCAGGGCGAAGGCGGGATCAATCCGGTCTCGACCGAGTACCTGCAGGCGGTTCGTGTGGCGACAGCCACCTCCGGCGCGGCGCTGATCCTCGATGAGATCCAGACCGGGCTGGGACGAACCGGCTCGCTTTGGGCTGCCGATAAATACGACGTCGTTCCGGACGTGTTGACGACGGCGAAGGGACTCGGAAGCGGGCTACCGATCGGCGCGACGCTGTGTCGGGACTGGATCGCCGAGGACTGTGGCAACCACGGGTCGACGTTCTCCGGTGGGCCGGTCGTTTCGGCTGCCGCCGGTGCGACGCTCGACATCATCGAACGCGAGGAGTTGCCGACCCACGCCGCGGAGGTCGGCTCGTATCTGCGGAGCGAGGCCGAGCGGCGTCTCGGCGACGACGTGCGGGAGGTTCGTGGCGAGGGATTGATGATCGGCATCGAGGTCAAACGCGGATCCAACCGGCTGGTGCGGGACCTCGCCGTCGATCACCAGATCCTCACGCTGCCGGCCGGCCGGACGGTGCTGCGGCTGTTGCCGCCGCTGACGGTTGAGCGCGAACACGCCGACGCGATCGTCGATGCGCTCTGTGAGGTGATCTGATGAGCGCGGACGCCGAGACGGAGTCGGCCGCCGGAGAGGTCGACACCGAGGCGAGAGACCTGCTGGAAACGCTCGTGTCGATTCCCTCGCCGACGCCGGAGGAAGACGAGTGTGCGGAGGCGCTCGTCGACTTCTTCGAATCTCACGGCCGGGAGGTGTATCGCGACGAGATCGGAAACGTCCACGCCCCGGCCGACGACGCCGTGTTGTTCACCTCACACATCGACACCGTGCCCGGAGAGATCCCGGTTCGGATCGAGTCGGATTCGGAGTCGGAGGGGCCGGTGTTGTGGGGCCGTGGCTCTGTCGACGCGAAGGGGCCACTCGCCGCACTCGCCGTCGCGGCCGTTCGAACCGGCGTCTCCTTCGTCGGCGTCGTCGGCGAGGAGGTCGACTCCCGCGGCGCGCGGTATCTCGTCGAAAACCGCACCGAACCCGAGGCGGTCGTCAACGGTGAACCCTCAGGAGGCGACGGGATCACCCTCGGCTACCGCGGGATCCTCAGCGGCACCTACGTCGCAACGTCGGAGTCGGGACACACCTCCCGGCCGGGAAACAACGCCATTCAGGACGCCCTCGACTGGTGGTCGGCCGTCGAGGAGATCTATGCGAGCGACGAGTACGAACCCGTCTTCGAGCAGGTGACGACGAAGCCGGTTTCGATCGACGGCGGGCCGAGCGACGACGGACTGGCCGTCGAGGCGACGCTGGACGTGCAGTTGCGCGTCCCGCCGTCTCTGACGACAGAGTCCGTCAGAGAGCGCGCGGACGCCGAACTCACCGCCGGAACCGTCAACTGGAAGGACGCCGTCGAGCCGACGATGCAGAGCCCTCGGACGGACGTCGCACGGGCGTTTCGGGCTGCGATCCGGGCGGAGGGGCGCGATCCACGGTTGCTGCGGAAGACGGGGACGGCCGACATGAACATCTACGCCGACGCGTGGGACTGTCCGATGGTGACCTACGGGCCGGGCGATTCCGATCTGGATCACGCACCCGACGAGCGGCTGCCGCTCGCCGAGTTGGATCGAGCAACCGCCGTCTTGGAACGCGTCGGGAGTGAGTTGTCGTGAACTTCCTCGACATCGACGACCTGAGCGAGGCGGAAATCGAGGAGGTGCTGACGCGGGCGACTGATCTGAAGGAGCGACACGCCCGTGGGAAGACGAGCGACCACCTCGACGGCCGGAGTCTGGGAATGATCTTCGAGAAGCCCTCGACGCGGACCCGGGTGTCCTTCGAGACGGGGATGACACAACTGGGCGGCCACGCCGTGTTTCTCGGGCCGGACGACATCCATCTCGGCCACGGCGAGCCGGTGAAGGACACCGCCCGTGCGCTGTCGCGGTACGTCGACGTGATCATGGCCCGGGTGTTCGACCACGACGACGCCGTCGAGTTGGCCGAGTACGCGACCGTCCCGGTCGTCAACGGACTGACCGACGACGCACACCCCTGTCAGACGCTCGCCGATCTGTTGACCATCCGGGAGCGCTTCGGTGGCTTCGACGCACAGGTCGCCTGGGTCGGCGACGGCAACAACGTCTGTCAGTCCTTCGTCGTCGGGGCGGCGATCGTCGGCCTGGATCTCACCGTCGCGACGCCGCCGGAGTACGACGTCGACGACGAGGTGCTCTCCCGCGCCGAGGAACTCGGTTCTCGGCCGGAGATCACGACAGATCCCGAGACCGCAGTCGAGGGCGCAGACGTCGTCTACACCGACGTCTGGGTCAGCATGGGCGAGGAAGACGAACGCGCCGAGAAGCTGTCTGCCTTCGAAGGGAAGGGGTTTCAACTCTCCGCGGAGCTGCTGGAGGATCAGTTCGTGATGCACTGTCTGCCGGCCCACCGCGGCGAGGAGATCACGGACGAGGTCATCGAAAGCGACCGCTCGATCGTCTGGGAGCAAGCCGAGAATCGACTCCACGCACAGAAGGGCCTGCTGACGTATCTGGTCGAGTGATCGTGTCTCGACAGGCACAGGTTTTATTCGGCACAGAACCTCCCATGAGGTATGGAAGCAGATCCAGATCCCTCCCGATTCCGGGATCTGATGCTCGATTCGGAACCGGGATTCGAGAAGGTGTTGCGCTGTGTGTTCGGGATTCAAGAACACGAATCGCGGCTGTATCTGGAGCTTTTAGACGCCCCGGACAGCACGGTCGCGGAACTGTCCGACATCGTCGACCGCGACCGGAGCAACGTCAATCGGGCGCTTTCGACGCTCCGGGAGAAGAACCTCGCCGAGCGTCAGCGACGGTTGCTCGACAGCGGCGGTCACGTGTACCAGTATCGCGCCACGCCGCCAGCGGAAGCGCGTGAACTGATGCACGAAACGCTCGAGGAGTGGACGGCCTACGTCCACGAACGGATCGACGAGTTTCCGGGGACCGACTCGAGTTGAACCGGTTCGGTCGCGGGCGGCTACCGATGTTCTTCTAGGTCGATCGTCTCGTCGGACTGGACCCACGCGGTGTGGTTGTCCGGGTCGTAGACGATGACGTCACCGTTTTCGAGGACGACACAGACCGATTCGATCCGGTCGTGTGACCGTTCGGCGTCCGCGTCGTCGGAGCGTTCCGATCTGTCCCGTGTGTGTACTGGCATGGTGTGGGGCGTCGCCGCCCTCGATCGGAGGTAGCCGCCGGTGGCCTATAAATGTTAACACTACACACACTTTGGTCCGGTAGTTCCAACAGGATTCGGCAGGAACGTGTCGGTGTGGCCGAGCCGACGACCGTCGATCCGACCGAACACACCGTCGAGGAGCTGCTGGAACGGCTCGAAGACGGCGAGCGACTCCTGGTGCGGACGGAGATACTCGGCGATCCGGTCGAGGTGACGCTGCGGTTCGACGGCGAGACGTACTACTGCGACACGCCGACGGTTCTCCACGAACACGACGCCGCCGACGGGATGGTCGAGTGTCTGGAGAACTACGGGTGCAAGCGGTGAGCGGTTTCGCGGAGGCACAGCGGGAAATCGAAACCGGCCGAGGGACACCGGCGGATCGGCCCCTTTTTTTCCGTCGGACGATACTGTCCGGTAATGACGGATCTATCGTTGCCGGCATCACCGACGGCACCGGACGTCGCCACCGAAGGGGTCTGGCTTCACTGCATCGAGTGTGGTCACGCCCACGCCCCGTTTTCGGAGATCGTCTACACCTGTGAGGAGTGTGGTGGGCTCCTCGAGGTTCGCTACGACCGCTATCCCCGCTTCGACGACTTCGAGGGCGGCGGCGTCTGGCGGTACGACGCCGCCCTGCCGTTCGAGGAAGGCGTCACGCTGCCGGAAGGCGACACGCCGCTGCACCGGATGCCGCGGCTCGAAGACGAGATCGGGGTCCGGAACCTCCGCATCAAACACGAGGGGATGAATCCGACGGGGAGTTTCAAGGATCGCGGAATGACGGTCGGTGTCGCCGTTGCAGACCGACTCGGCGTCGACCGACTCGCGTGTGCCTCGACGGGAAACACCTCGGCGGCGCTTTCGGCCTACGGTGCTCGTGCCGGCATTCAGACGCTCGTGTTGCTGCCACAGGGAAAGGTCGCCGCGGGCAAGATCGCACAGGCGAGTCTCCACGACGCACGGATTCTGGAGGTCGACGGCAACTTCGACGACTGTCTCGACATCGTACAGGAACTGGCCGATCGAGGCGAAGCCTACCTGCTCAACTCGCTGAACCCGTTCCGACTGGAGGGCCAGAAGACGATCGGGCTGGAGATCCTAGAGGAGTTTCGCTCCGAGGAGGGTCGGTTCCCGGATCGGATCGTCCTGCCGGTCGGCAACGCGGGCAACACCGCCGCACTTTATAAGTGCTTCCGGGAGATGGTCGCCGGCGGCGACCTCGCCCCGGGTGACGTGCCGAAGCTAACCGGCGTACAGGCGGAGGGCGCCGCGCCGATGGTCGAGGCGATCGAGGAGGGGCTATCGGACACCCGGCGGTGGAACGACGTCGAGACGATCGCGACGGCGATCCGAATCGGCAATCCGGTCAACGCCCCGAAGGCGTTGCCCGGGATCAGAGAGACGGGCGGCACCGCGGTTGCGGTCTCCGACGAGGAGATCACGGACGCACAGCGATCGATCGCCGGCGAAGGGGTCGGCGTCGAACCCGCCTCGGCGGCCTCGGTTGCCGGACTGCGGAAGCTTCGCCAACGCGGAGAGGTCGGGACCGGCGAGGACGTCGTCTGTCTGACCACCGGGCACCTGTTGAAGGATCCCGACGCGGCCGCCGCTGCCGGCGGCGATCCGGAACCGGTCAAAAACGACACCGACGCGGTCCTCGCACACCTCCGCGGGAAATCCTACGGACTGCTGTCGCGGCTGCTGCCGTTTTAATAAATCAAGTCGTTCTTCGGCGAGTTATTGTGAAAATCGTGGGCGCTGTTCGCAGCAGCGTTTATTAACTATCGGTCGGTACCGGTAGATATGTCATGTTGTGACCCGGTCTGCACGTGCGACGACGTCTGTACGTGCGACGACGACTGTGGCTGTTCGAGTTGCTGACAGCCCTTCGGTGGCGTATCGTAGACGAACACCCGCCGTCTTCTTTCGAGGAAACGTGTCGATCCCGGTCGTTCGACCGGGGACGGTCCGTCAGTCGTCGTTGATGCTGATGTACTTCGTCGAGAGGATGCGCCCGTCGGCTTCGAGTTTCTCTCGGGCGGCGTCGGGGACCTCCTGATCGACGTTGTAGACGGTGAGTGCCTCGTCGCCGTGAGTTTCGCGTGCGTTGAACATCCCCGCGATGTTCACGTCGAACTCGCCCATCACCGTTCCGATGTGGCCGATGACGCCGGGTTCGTCGGTGTTTCTGACGACCATCATCCGACCGCCGGGGATGGCGTCGACGCGGAAACCGTCGATTCGGACGATCCGCGGTTCGTCGCCGCCGAACAGCGTGCCACAGACGGAGACCGAATCCGTGTCGTCGCCGACGGTGACCGTCACGAGCGACTGGAAATCCTCCGCCTGTCGCTGCTTTGTTTCCGTCACCGTGATGCCGCGTTCCTCCGCGATCTGTGGTGCGTTGACCGAGTTGACCTGCCACTCCAGTGGCCGGAAGGCCCCTTTCAGTGCGGATGCGGTGACGAGGTCGATGTCCTCCTCGGCGATGTCGCCCTCGTAGGTCACCGAGACGGAGTCGGCGCGGCCATCGAACAGCTGGACGGCGATCTTGCCGGCGGTCTCGGCCAGATCGATGTACGGCCGGATGCGGGGAAACGCCGCCTCGTCGACGGAGGGGGCGTTGAGTGCGTTCATCACCGGTTCCTGTTTGAAGGCAGCGATGACCTGCTCTGCTGTGCTCGTTGCGACGTTCTTCTGTGCGGCCTCGGTCGCCGCACCGAGGTGTGGCGTGAGGATGACGTCTTCGACGTCGAGCAGCGGCGAGTCCTCGTCGAGCGGTTCGTCCGCGAAGACGTCGAGTGCGGCGCCTTCGACGACGCCGTCTTCGACCGCCGCCGCGAGAGCCGCCTCGTCGACGATGCCACCGCGGGCGCAGTTGACCAGATAGCCGCCCTCGATCTCGGCGAGTTCCGCCTCGCCGATCATGTTCTCGGTCTCCGGCGTCAGCGGCGTGTGGATCGTGAGGAAGTCGGCAGCCGCGAGGACGGCGTCGAGTTCGGCGAGTTCGGCGCCGAGTTGCTCGGCCCGCTCCTCGCTGATGTAGGGATCGTACGCGACGAGGTCCATCCCGAGTGAGTTGAGCCGCTTTGCGACCTCCTGGCCGACACGGCCGAGGCCGACGACGCCGAGCGTCTTGTTGTTGAGTTCCGTACCGAGGAACTCGCCTTTCGCCCACTCGCCGCCCTTCATGCGGATGTGTGCCTGTGGAATCGAACGGGCCGTCGCAAACGTCATCGCGACGGTGTGTTCGGCCGCCGCACGGACGTTGCCCTGTGGGGCGTTTGCGACGATGATCCCCGCTTCTGTCGCCGCGTCGATGTCGATGTTGTCGACGCCGATCCCGGCACGGCCGACGATGATCAGTTCCTCCGCGGCTTCGAGCAGTTCGCGCGTGACCTCCGTTCCGGATCGGACGATCAGGCCGTGTGCATCGGAGACTGCCTCGAACAGCGCTTCGCCCTCGATGTCGTATGCGGTGACGACCTCGTGGCCAGCGTCTCGCAACGTCTTGAGACCCGCATCCGCGATCGGGTCCGTAACGAGCACCTTCATACACGTATCTCCGCTCGGTCGGGGTTAACCCTTTCTTCATCGGTCCGTCGAACCGCCGAGAGAGGGGAAATTGGCCGCCGCGACGACAGGAGCGGAGCGTGTCGCGGTGGCTTTTCGGACCCTCCCCACCATCGCCTCCGTATGTCATCGCTTCAGGCGGTTGCCGTCGATCCCACCACGACACTCCTCGGTATCGCCGCGATCGTGTTTCTGACGGGCATCAGCGCCTTCTTTTCGAGCAGCGAACTCGCCGTCTTCTCCGTCGCCAGCCACCGTGTCGACGCCTTACTCGCCGCAGAAACGCCGGGTGCCGCAGCCCTCTCGAAGCTGCGTGACAACCCACACCGATTCCTGGTGACGGCACTCGTGAGCAACAACGTCGCAAACATCGCCGCCGCAAGCGTCGCAACCGCCGTCCTCGTGCAGGTGCTGTCACCGACACAGGCGGCGACCGGTGCGACGGTGTTCACCAGCCTCTTCGTGATCGTCTTCGGGGAGATCGCCCCGAAATCCTACGCGGTCAGCCACGCCGAACGCCACGCACTCCGGGTCGCCCGCCCCGTCGTCGTCATCCAGCGGTTCATCCGTCCCGTGTTGTTCATCTTCGAGGTGTTGACGGCCGCGGTCAACAGGGTGACCGGCGGCGATTCGGAGTTCGAAACCTACCTTACGCGGGAGGACATCGAGACGATCGTCCTCTCGGGAGAGGAGGTCGGAGCCATCGACACCGGCGAAAGCGCGATGATCCGGAGCGTCCTCGAGTTGGGTGAGACGACCGTTCGAACGGTGATGATCTCCCGGGTCAACATGACGGCCGTGGCCGCGAGTTCGACGCTCGATGAACTCGTCGACGCCGCCGTCGACGGATCGGTGCTACGAATCCCGGTGTACGGCGAAAACCGCGACGATATCCGCGGAATCGTCGACCTGCGTGACGCACTCGAGGCACGACGGGAGGGCCGGAGTCTCGATTCGGTGCTCCGGGAACCGCAGGTCGTGCCGGACACCAAGCCGATCGACGAACTGCTCACCGAGATGCAGGCCGGAAGCTACCGGATGGTCGTCGTCGTCGACGAGTTCGGTGCCGTAGACGGCGTGGCGACACTCGAGGACATCCTAGAGGAGGTCGTCGGCGAGATTCTGGATCGCGACGAGCGGGATCCGGTGACGGTCATCGACGAGACGACGGCGGTCGCACAGGGGTGGACGACCGTCGCGTATCTGAACGACGCACTCGGCCTCTCGTTGCCGGTCGACGGCGAGTTCGAAACCGTCGCCGGACTGATACAGGCAACCGCCGGTCGCCTCCCGGCGGAAGGCGAGGACATCGAGATCGGAACCGTCCGTTTTACCATCGTCGATGCGACGAGAACCCGACTCCGCCGGGTGCGGATCGAACACGACGGCGTGAGTCCAGAGTCCGGGAAGGAGTAGGGAGACGGTCGGCGGGGAACCGCGATATACATACCGGCGCCAGCCCGACGGAACGTATGGTCGACGGTCGTACCGAACGGGGCGGTGGCGTCGGGTCGACGACACTCCTGTTCGTGCTCTGCGTGCTCGTCGCGCCGTTTTTGCTCGGCGGTGTCGCCTTCTCCTCGCCGATCGGCATCGGCGTCGGCGTCGGGTTGCTCGTCGTCGGTGTCGTCGGGATCAGACACATCGACGGGTAGCCACGCCGAAACCGACGGGTTAGTTAGCCCGCCGAACACATCGGCGGTATGCTCGTTGCATTCGACTTCGATGGGACACTTTCGGACTCGGAGATGACCGTCCTCCTGGGTGAGGCGGCCGGCGTTGCCGAGGAGATCGACGAGATCACCGAGCGGGCGATGAACGACGAGATCGGCTACGCGGAGAGTCTCCGGAATCGGGCGGAGTTGCTCCGTGGACTCCCCGAGGAAGACGTCGAGGCGGCCTTCGATCGCGTCGAGTTGCGGCCCGGGGCGGCGTCGGTGATCGGGAGACTCCGAGACGCCGGCCACCACGTGGCGATCCTCACGGGCGGGTTCGACCGCGGCGTCGCCGCCGCACTCGACCGGGAAGGGGCCACCGTCGATACGATCGTCGCAAACTCCCTGCCGATGCGAAACGGCAAGTTGACCGGGGGCGTCGAGGGGCCGCTCATCGAGGGGACGAAGGACGACGCACTCGAAGAACTCGCCGAAGACGTCGGGATCGATCTATCGGAGACGATCGCCGTCGGTGACGGTGCGAACGATCTGCCGATGCTCGAGGTCGCCGGCCTCGCGGTCGGCTACGAGCCGAAGCCGGCCGTCGAACCGGCCTGTGAGACGGTCGTCACCTCGATGAGCGAACTGGAGCGACTGTTCGAGTCCCGCGGACTGTTCTGACGACCGCACGGTTCGACGACCCGCGTGTCGGCTCCGTCCGGCGGTTTTTTGTTCGACGGCGGGAGACGTTCGTGCATGTCTCTGCGACGCCTCCTGTCGTGGCCGGTCGTTGCACTCGCCGGCTGGATCGACGAGTACCCGATCCGTGCTGCTGCCCTCGTCGTTGCGCTCGGTGGAACGGGAGTTCTCTTCGTGCCGGCCGCCGTCACCGTCGAGGCGGGGCTTGCGAGCATCAGGTACGAGGGCGTGGCCCCGGAGGCGATCGTCGATGCGGCACGCGAGCGACCGGTGTTTGCGGCCGCCTCGATCATCGGGTGCGTCGTCGCGGTCGTGTACGACGGGTGAATCTGGCGTCGAGACGGGGTTCGAGACGTCTCACGTCGCCGTCTCGATCGCCGAATCGAGATCTGCGATGATGCGATCGAGGTCCTCGAGGCCGACCGACAGTCGAACGAGGTCGTCCGTGACGCCGCTTGCCTGTTTTTCCTCGTCGGTGAGTTGCTGGTGGGTCGTCGAGGCCGGATGGATGATGAGCGTCTTCGCGTCACCGACGTTTGCGAGGAGACTCGCCAGTTCGGTCGATTCGACCGTCGTGCGAGCAGCCTCGTAACCGGCCTCGAGACCGAAGGTGATCATCCCGCCGTATCCGCCGTCTAGATACTCGGTCGCCTCGGCGTGGGTTTCGTGATCTTCGAGTCCCGGGTAGGTGACCCACGACACCTCGGGATGATCTTCGAGGAATTCGGCGACGGCCATGGCGTTCTCACAGTGGCGCTGCATTCGCATCGGCAGCGTCTCGAGTCCCTGAACCGTCGTCCACGCGTCGAAGGGGGCCTGCTGGTTGCCCAGATCGCGGAGGCCGCGCGTCCGGGCGGCGTAGGCGAAGGCGGCGTCGCCGAACGTCTCGGCGAAGTTGATCCCGTGGTATGCGGGGTTTGGCTTTGCAATCTCGGGAAATCGATCGGCGTGTTCGGCCCACGGGAAGGTCCCGCCGTCGACGAGCACGCCACCGATCGTCGTCCCGGAGCCGTGGATCCACTTCGTCGTCGAGTTCCAGACGAGGTCGGCCCCGTGTTCGATCGGCCGAGACAGCGCCGGCGTCGCGAAGGTGTTGTCGACGAAAAGCGGGACGCCGTTTTCCTCGGCGATCGCCGCCAGTCGGTCGAAATCCGGCGTCACGAGCGCCGGGTTGCCGATCGTCTCACAGTGAACGTAGGCCGTGTTCTCGTCGATCGCCTCCTCGTAGGCCTCGTAATCGAGTGTGTCGACGAACCGCGTTTCGACGCCGCGGCGCTCCACCGTGTGGGTGAGATAGGTGTACGTGCCGCCGTACAGCGAGGAGGCGGAAACGACGTTGTCGCCGGCCGAAGCGAGGACGAACGTCGCCAGATCGAACGACGCCATGCCCGAGGCGGTGGCGATGGCAGCGACCCCACCCTCAAGCGTCGCGATCCGTTCCTCCAAAACGGCGTTCGTCGGATTCATGATCCGGGAGTAGATGTTGCCGGGTTCTTCGAGTGCGAAGAGATCCGCGGCGTGTTCGGCATCGTCGAACTCGTAGGAGGTCGTCTGGTAGATCGGCGGGGCGCGGGAACCGGTCGTCGGATCTGCGCTCTGTCCTGCGTGCAGCGAGTCGGTGTAGAGGTCCGGTCGGTCGAACATACGGTGGAGTACCGCACACAGTCGAATAAACTCGGTGCCGAATCGATTGGGTGGACGATCAGTTCGAGAACAGACCGGTGTGGACGGGGGCGAACTCGTCGTCGCGCTTCGATTCGGTTTCGGTGTCCGTCACGGAGTTGCCGGCGACACCCTCGGCGAGGAAGTCCGCAAGCGGTGGGCCAAGGCGGTCGGGTTCGACGAGGAAGGCGTCGTGGCCGTGGTCGGAGTCGATGACGTGGTGGGCGGTCGTCGCACCGGCGGTTCGGAACGCCTCGGCGAGTGTCTCCGACTGTGCGGTGGTGAAATGCCAGTCGCCGGTGAAGGAGACGACGAGTGCCTCGCCGTCGAAGGCCGCGAGGGCGTCGGCGTCGGACTCGTACCCGGCGGCGAGGTCGTAGCTGTCCATCGCCCGCGTCAGATAGAGATAGGCGTTCGCATCGAAGCGCTTTGCGAACTTCTCGCCCTGATAATCGAGGTAGGATTCGACCTCCCGGTAGGGGAAGAACCCGGCGGCGGGGTCGGCCGGGAAGGTGTCCCTGGCGACGTCCATCCCGGCGGCCCGTCGGCCGAACTTCTTCTCCATCGAGGACTTCGAGAGGTACATCACGTGCCCGATCTGGCGGGCGATCGCAAGCCCCTCGGTCGGGGGGACGTCGCCGTAGTAGTCGCCGCCGTCGAAGTTCGGATCGGTGGTGATCGCCCGCCGGGCGATTGCATCGAGGGCGAGACACTGGGCGTCCAGACGGGCGGCGGCGGCGATCGGAATCGCTCGATCGACGTGATCCGGGTGGCGCTTCACCCAGTCCAGAACGTTCATGCCGCCGACGGATCCACCGACGACGGCGTGGAGGTGCGGAACGCCGAGGTGATCCAAGAGGAGTCGCTGGGCGCGCGTCCAGTCGCCGACGGTCACGGCCGGGAAGTCGGTCCCCCACGGCTCGCCGTCGGGGCCCTCGGAGGGGGGACCGGAAGATCCATAACAGGAACCGGGAACGTTGACACAGACGACGTAGTATTCCGTCGTGTCGATCGCCTTGCCGGGGCCGACGATGTCGTCCCACCACGCGTGGGCCTGACCGGCGGTGTCCTGTCGGCGTCGTCCGCCGGCGACGTGAGCACTACCGGTGAGGGCGTGACAGACCAACACCGCGTTGTCACCGGTGAACTCGCCGTACGTCTCGTAGGCAACCTCCAGATCGGGGATCGACTCCCCGCAGTCGAACTGGAAGGATCCGAGCGAAACGGTGTCGTTCGTCTGATTCGAGCGACTCATAGTACCCGATCGAGGTCCGCGATGATATCGTCTACGTCTTCGATCCCGACGGAAAGCCGGATCAGATCCGGGGTGACGCCGCTTTCGCGCTGTTCCGCCTCGCTCAGCTGCGCGTGGGTCGTCGAGGCCGGGTGGATGACGAGCGTCCGGGCGTCGCCGATGTTGGCGAGGAACTTCGCGACCTCGGTTTCCTCACACACCCGCTTGCCGGCCTCGTAGCCCCCCTCGGGACCGAAGGCGATCATTCCGCCGAATCCGCCGTCGAGATACTGCGAGGCGAGGTCGTGGGTCTCGTGGGACTCCAGTCCGGGATAGCTGACCCAGGCCACCGCGGGGTGATCTGCGAGGAATTCGGCGACGGCCATGGCGTTCTCACAGTGGCGCTCCATCCGAAGCGGGAGGGTCTCCATGCCCTGCATCGTCGCCCACGCGTCGAACGGTGACTGCTGGTCGCCGAGGGTTCGTGCGCCACGCTGGCGGGCCGCCATCGTCAGGGCGCGGTCGCCAAAGCGGTCGGGGAAGTCGACGCCGAAGGCCGGATTCTCGCCGGCGAGTTCGGGGTAGCGATCGGGAAACTCCGTGAACGGAAACGAGCCGTCGTCGACGAGAATCCCGCCGAGGGTGGTCCCGGAGCCGTGGATCCACTTCGTCGTCGACTCCCAGACGATGTCGACGCCGTGTTCCAGCGGCCGACACAGCGCCGGCGTCGCAAAGGTGTTGTCGACGAAAAGCGGGACGTTGCGTTCGTGGGCAACGTCGGCGATCTCAGAAAGCGGCGGAGTCACGAGGGAAGGGTTGGCGATCGTCTCACAGTGGACGTAGGCGGTGTCCTCGTCGATGGCCTCGGCGTAGGCCGCCGGATCGAGCGTGTCGACGAAGCGCGTCTCGATGCCGCGGCGGGAGGCCGTCTGCGTGAGGTAGGTGTGGGTGCCGCCGTAGATCGACGACGCCGAGACGACGTTGTCACCGGCCGAGGCGAGGACGAGCGTCGCGGCATCCAGCGCGGCCATTCCCGAGGCGGTGGCGAGAGCGTCGGTCCCGCCCTCCAGTGAGGCGAGTCGCTCCTCCAAGATCCGGACGGTCGGGTTGGCGATCCGGGAGTAGACGTTTCCGTCGTCCTCCAGAGCGTACCGCTTTGCGGCGGTTTCGGCGTCCGGAAACTCGTACGACGTCGTCTGATAGATGGGCGGGGCAGCGGCCCCGGTCGCCGGATCCGGCCCCTGTCCGACGTGGAGACACCGGGTCTGAAGGCCACGCTCGTCGTTTTTCATGTGTCATACTCATATACCCCAACAGTTCTATAACCACGAGTTACGGCAACCCTTGCCGGCGAGACGGCAAAACGGGGGCGTGGCCGCACAGCACCACCTATTTGTAGCAGGCGGCTATCTTTGCAGATGAAATGAGGGTCAAATCGCTCGTGTCCCACCTCTCCGGTGAATCGTATCACTACGAGTGCCGCCGGTGTGGGGGAAACGTCGACGAGACCTGCGAGGAGTGTCCGGACTGCGGCGGCGACGTGGTCGCGTACGAACTCTCCTGACCGACGTCCGGACAGCTTCAAACCATCGGCTGTGCTAGATGCGCCCGTGTCCGACGGCGATCGTATTCGGCTGTCGCTCGTCGTGTTCGTCGTGTTGTTCACCCAGTTACTCGTGTATCCGGGTGTCGACGAACTCGTCTCCGCACTCGGTGGTGGAGCCGAGATCGACGCGAGTACGGCGTTTCTCGCCGCACAGCTTCTCGCCTTCGTGCTCTGTGCCGTTCTCTGGGGCCTCGTTTCCGATCGAGCGGGCCGACGTGTGCCGTTTATCGTCCTCGGCGCTCTCGGCGGCGCGGCGTCGTACCTGGTGTTGCTCGGGTTGGCGATCGCCGGCGTGGGAGGGTTTCGGGCGGCTCTTCTCGTTCGATTCGTCGAGGGAGCCTTCACGATCGGCGCATTCTCGCTTGCGATCACGATGCTCATGGATCTGGACGGCGGTCACGGCCGCAATATGGGTGCTGCCGGGATCGCGATCGGTTCGGGGGCCGCCCTCGGTGCGCCGATCGGCGGCCTGCTGTACACCGTCGGCCCGCTCGTCGTGTTGCTCGTGAGTGCCGGACTGCTCTGTGTCGTCGCCGGCGTCACCGTCTCGATCGCGGATCGGGCGCCAACCGGCGGCGGGATCGGGGACGTGATCGCCGGGCTTCGACGGCGGCCGGTGTTGCTCTTGCCCTTCGTTTTGGGCTTTGCCGACCGCTTCACCGCCGGCTTCTTCGGACTCGTCGGGACCTTCTACTTCCAGCAGCGCTTCGGGCTCGATCCGGCGGCGACCGGAATCGTCCTCGCGTGTTTCTTCGCTCCTTTCGCGCTGCTGCAGTATCCGTTGGGTGCGCTGTCGGATCGGATCGGCCGCGTGGTCCCCATCGTCGCCGGCTCCGTCGGCTACGGAATCGCGATCCTCGCCGTCGGGGTGGCGCCGAGCGTCGTCGTCGCCGCCGGCCTGATGGTGCTCGTCGGCGTCCTCGGGGCGTTGATCGCACCGGCGACGATGGCGCTCGTCACAGACATCGCAGGCGAGGGTGGACGCGGCGCGGCGATGGGCGGGTTCAACGTCTTCGGGAGTCTCGGATTCCTCGGTGGCGTCGCAATCGGCGGTGGTGTCGCCTCCCGGTTCGGGTTTCCGGCGGCCTTCGGTGTCGCCGGTGGACTGGAGATTCTCGTCGCCATCGTCGCCCTCCCGATCCTGATCCGCGTCGTTCCCGATCCGACGGCGACGTTTGGAGACGGCAAAGACGAAAGCCTCAATCGCTCCGACAGGTGAGCTTCCACAGATGGTGACGTTTCGACGGTACGATTCACGTGACGGCGAAGCGATCCGGCGGCTCAACAGCGTCGCGTTCAGAAACAACGCCGTCGATCCGGCCGACATTCCGGGCATCGAGGACCTCGACGATGTCGAGGGGTCGTACTTCGACGTTGGCGGGGCGTTTCTCGTCGGTGTCGCAACCGACGAGGAGGTGGGTGAAGACTGGACTGCACCGGCCGTCCACGACGGGCGGCTGGTGGCGATGGGTGGGTTCGTCCCGAATCGGGCCGGACGCGACGACGAGCGGACGGTCGAGGGCGCGGTGGAACTCCACCGGATGCGGGTCACGCCGGAGGCTCACGGCGCGGGATACGGTCGGGAACTGCTCGAACGACTCGAATCGGCGATCCGGAAAACGGGACTGGATCCGATCCTTGCGACCACGTCGAAGCGACAGCGTCGGGCGGTGGAGTTCTACGAGGCGGCCGGATACGATCGGGTCGCGGAGTCGACCGACGGTGACTACGAACTCGTCCACTTCGAGAAGTCGTTGCGGTGAGTCGATAGGTCGCTCGAACCGTCGTCAAAAGCGGCACGAGGCGGGCGATATCAGCCGAGATCGAACATCTCGGCTGCGGTCTGCATGTCCTTGTCACCGCGACCACAGAGGTTCACGAGCAGCGTGTCGTGTCGGTCGGCGAGTTTCTTTGCGAGAGCGATCGCGTGACTCGGCTCTAGTGCAGGGATGATCCCCTCCGCACGGCTCAGTTCGCGGAACGCCGTCAGGGCCTCCTCGTCGGAGACGGCGTGGTATTCGGCCCGTCCGAGTGCCTGCAACGCGGCGTGTTCGGGCCCGACGGCCGGATAGTCCAGACCGGCACTGATGGAGTGATTGTCGGTGTCCTCGTCGATCACCTTCGTTTTCATCCCCTGGAATACGTCGCTGTCGTCGGATTTCGACAGCGGTGCGGAGTGTTCCTCGTCGCCTCTGCCGCCGGGTTCGGCACCGTAAAACTGGACATCGTCGTCCTTGAGCGCGTGAAACAGACCGATCGCGTTCGAGCCACCGCCGACGCAGGCGACACAGGCGTCCGGCAGGTCACCGTGGAGTTCCCGAATCTGCTCGCGGGCCTCGCGCCCGATCACCGACTGGAACTCACGAACCATCCGTGGGAACGGATCAGGGCCAACGGCACTGCCGACGAGGTAGTGGGTGGTCTCGACGTTCGCAACGAGGTCTTCGAGAGCCGCATCGACGGCTTCGGCGAGTTTCTCGTTCCCGCGGGTGACCGGTTCGACCTCGGCCCCCATCAGTCGCATTCGGAAGACGTTCATCTCCTGTCGCTGCATGTCTTCCCGACCCATGTAGATCTTCGTCGGGATATCGAGGAGGGCACCGACCATCGCCGTGGCCGTGCCGTGCTGTCCGGCGCCGGTCTCCGCGATGAGTCGCTCCTTGCCGGCCTTTTTTGCGAGCAGCCCCTGTCCGAGCGTGTTGTTCAGTTTGTGGGCTCCGCCGTGCAGCAGATCCTCGTGTTTGAAGTAGATCTCCGCACCGTACATCTCGCTGAGTTCCTCGGCGTGGAACACCGGCGTGGGTCGACCGCCGAAGTGTCGGAGGTAGTACCGCAGATCATCCTGAAAATCCTCCGTCGGAACGATCTCGTCGAATGCCGTTGCAAGTTCTTCGAGTGGCTCTTCGAGCTGCTCCGGGACGTGTCGGCCGCCGAACTCTCCGGACTCACCAAACTCACCAGGTGATGACATACTCACACGCTTGCCCCGGGAAAGGATCAAGCTAGCGGTGGAAAGTTCGATCACGACTGCCAGGTGGCCACGACTTCCGATCGAAGCACAGTCGAATCTGCCGTCGGCGACGGGGCCGGGAGTCGTCTCGAGAGCAGACCTATATAAGATCAGGTGAGATTCCGTCTGGAACTGTCCAGTACGTACATA
>JARWGK010000041.1:0-14255 GCA_040409725.1 Natronomonas sp. | reverse complement strand
ATGGACGCGATGATCCTCTCGGCGGCTGACGCTGCCGACGCAACCCTCGTTTCGTTTGATTCCGAGTTGAGCGAACACGGTGCGAAACTCCCCATACAATTACTCGACGAGGACGAGTGAATCGGGGCATCATCGGAACGCCGAAGGGCGTCACCGGAACCGGGTTCATTAGCCCCGGTGATCACGATAATCACGTCAAACGCTTCCGGAACGAGGCGCTCCACATCAATGACGGACGGGAAAATCAATGGGTTCACGCCGGGCAAACTGAACCGACACGGTACGCTCCGGATTACGATCTTCTCGGCCTGTTTTGTGCTGTGTTCATAAACTGAACACAATTATCCATCCATGCGGGAGATGTTCGGCAACGACTGACCCCGATCTGATTTTTATTCTCGGGAAGGGGCTCTTTCGATCGCCGTCGGCGCGTTGTATCGAAACACACACCGTAGCGACTGGAGTAACGACGAACCGGCGGTCGAATAAAAGGACAGGTGTCGTGTCGGAGCCAAAAGCCCGATAACAGCCGGTATCAGGCCGCCTCGACGGCTTCGACGAGTTCGTCGTAGTCGGGTTCGTTCGTCGGGTCGTCGGCCACCCAGCTGTAGGTCACGGTTCCGTCTTCATCGAGGACGTAGACGGCCCGATTTGCGGCGCCGTACAGCCCGAGATCCGGGAGATCCATCGAGAGGCCGTAGGCCTCGATGGCGTCGCCGTCCATGTCGCTGACGAGGTCGAAATCGAGGCCGTGTTCGTCGGCGAAGGCGCCGAGTGAAAACGCGGAGTCGGCACTGATTCCGAAGAGCTTCCCGCCGGCGTCTTCGATCCGGCCGAGGTGGTCCTGCAGTGCGATCATCTCGTTTGAACACGGCGGCGTAAACGCCCCGGGGAAAAACGCCAGTACGACCGGGCCGTCCCCGAGGTGTTCCTCGAGGTCGAACGTCTCGTGTTCGCTTCCCTTGTACGTCGCCGTAAACGTCGGTGCAGTCTCACTCGTTGAAACCATAGCAGTTCCACGTAGGCGTACAGGTGACCTAAACCCTTCCCAGAGCGACGGGGGTCCGGGGCCACGCTGTCGGTCCTGCAGGGGCGAATATAAAAGGATTAGTGACGGGAGAGATTCGCCACAACAATGAGTGACCGTCGCCCAGAGGCAGATGACTCGGTCCGGGACGCCGTCGAGCGATCCAGAAGCGGCGCGCCGGCGGCCGGATCTGTCATCCGGGATCGATTCGAAACCGACGAGGTGTTTCAGCGGATCATCGCCGCGGCCGACGAGGAGGTCACGGCAGACAGCCGGGAGCTGTTTTTCAGCGCACTCGCCGGTGGGTTTGCGATCACGCTGACGTTTCTCATCTACGCCTCGATGACGGCCAAAACCGACAGTTCTGTCGTCGCCTCGCTTCTGTACCCGATCGGGTTTATATACATCATCCTCGGTGGGTATCAGCTGTACACCGAAAACACGCTGCCGCCGGTGGCACTCGCAATCGAACGACTCGCGAGTCTGCCGGCGATGCTGCGGCAGTGGGTGGTCGTCCTGCTCGGAAACTTCGCCGGCGGACTGCTCGGAGCGGTCGTGCTGGCGTATACGGGCGTGTTCTCACCAGAGGCGACGATCGCAGCGATCGACATTTCGACGAAGGGGATCGAAACCGGCTGGTGGAGTCTGTTTTTTAAGGCCGGCTTCGCCGGATTGATCGTCGCCGGCGTCGTCTGGCTCGATTTCGCCGCCCGTGACACCATCTCGCGGTTCATGCTCGTCTACATCGCCTTCCTCATGATCCCGCTTGCCGATCTGTTCCACGTCGTCGTCTCATTCACCGAACTCATGTATCTCGTTTTCCTGGGTGAGACAGCACTACTCTCCGGGATGTTCGGGTTCGTGCTTCCGGTGCTTCTCGGAAACACCATCGGCGGTGTCGTTCTCGTCACCGTCGTCAACTACTTCCAGACGACGGAAGAGCGGCTGGAATCGGCCCGGTTCGAGGGTGTCAAACGGCGACTGTCGTTCCGTGAATGGACCCTCGGCGGCCTGGCCGGCCGTTCGTACGTCCCGCTTTTGGACACCGGGAGCGATATGGAGGGTGGTGAGGAAGACGCCTATCGCATCATCGTCCCGGTGGCGAATCCACGGACGGAGTCACATCTCGTCGAACTCGCCTGCACCCTCGCCGAACAGCGCGAGGATGCGAACGTCCACGTGATCCATCTAATCAAGACCTCCGACGAGTTGGTTCGGCAACACGGCGCGGCACAGATCGATCAGATCGAAGCCGAATCTGAAAAACAGCTCCGGGACATAGAGGCCCTCGCCGGCACGTACGACGTCCGATACAGTTCCTCAACGGTCGTCTCACACCGGTCGTTCAGCGAGATATTCGACGAAGCCGAGTCGATGCAGGCCGATCTCGTCTTGCTCGGATGGGACGAAAACCGACCCTGGGCGGTCGATAAACCACAGCGATCGCTCGACGAACTCAAAAGCGAACTGCCGTGTGACTTCCTCGTGTTCAAGGATCGGGGATCGGACATGTCACGCGTGCTGCTGCCGACGGCCGGTGGCCCCGATTCTGATCTGAGCGCGGAGGTCGCAAACGCACTCGAAGCGAGTATCGGTGCGGAGATTTCGCTACTCCACGTGGTCGACAGCCCCCAGAACCGCGACTCCGGAGAGGAGTTTCTCCGGAAATGGGCAGAAAAGCGGAATCTCGAGGACGCCGAGATGATCGTCGACGACTCCGGCGACGTCGAAGCCGCGATCCAGCGGGAGGCGACGGACAAATCGCTCGTGTTGATCGGTGCGACCGAGCGAGGAGTGTTGTCCCGACTCGTCACGAACTCGCTGCATCTCAGCGTGACGAACGAGGTCGACTGCTCCGTTGGGTTGGCGGAGCGACCGGCAGGGCGAAGCCTCACGCGGCGGGTGTTCGGCCGCCGATAGGCCACGGCCGTCAGACGCCGGCGGCGAGCAACGCGGCGTCGACGAGCAACAGAACCGTGAGTCCCGCTGCGGCGACGAAGTACGGACGGGCGGTGGCCAGCAGTGCTGACGCGGAAACGTCGTCGGTCAGGGCCGTCTGCGGGAATCCCTCGACGAGATATCGACCGACGCCGACGTCGTCACACAGCCGCCGGGTTCGGAGGACGCCGAGTTCGATGACGCCGTTCAAAAGTCCCCACAGCGCGATCATACCGAGGACGAGATGCCCCTGCGTGGTCTCGAACAGCAACTCCGGCGGGTACAGGACCCAGAGCTGGTAGCCGCCGGTGATCGGGAGAACGACGCCGGTGTATCGCGTGACACGGAGCAGTTTGTCGACGCCGTCGACGAATCCCTCTCGACCGACGGTTCCGGCGCTTGCGGCCGGAAACAGCGCATAAACGCCGTAGAGTACGGCACCGGTCCAGAAGGCTGCGGCGATAACGTGGAGAACGTAGGAGACGATCAAAAGCGAGGTCATCAGTCGGCCGGCGACGCCGATCCGTGTCGTTCCTCGGGGTGCAGATAACACGCGGGATCTGTCGCCGTGAGATCTCCGTGGGCGGCGAGTGCCCGAAGCCGCGATCCGCCGCGACAGATCGAGCGATACCGACAGTCCGAACAGTCACCATCCAGTCGGGACTCCCGGTTTCGGAGAAACGACAACACCGGGTTGGAGTCCGACTCCCAGATGGCCGAAAACGGGCGGTCGCGGACGTTTCCGAGGCTGTATCCCTGCCAGAACTGCGTCGGGTGAACGTCGCCGCGGTAGTCGATATCGGCGACGCGTTCACCCGCCGGATCGCCGCCGTTGCGTCGAAGGTACTCATAAACGCGCGCTGCGTGGTCAGAGCCGAAGCGCTCGCGGGCGTACTCGACGAGGAAGGCCGCATCCGCGTAGTTGCCGACGAGCAGCGTTTCGATCTCCTCGCCGCGGTCGTGGTATTCGAGGGTGAGATCACAGAGCCGGCGGACCGCGTTTCGTTTGTCCGTCGGCGAGAGGTCGGCGTCGCTGATGTCCGCCCCTCGACCCCCGTAGTCGAGGTGATAAAAACAGAACCGGTCGACGCCGACATCGCTCAACAGGTCGACGATTCCGTCCATGTCCGGAGCGGTGTCCTCGGTGATCGTGTATCGGAGCCCGGTTTTGACGTCGGAATCGAGACACGCCCTGATTCCGTCGAGTGCAGCATCGAAGGCGCCGTCGGCACCACGGAAGGCGTCGTTTCGTTCCCGGAGGCCGTCGACGGAGACGCCGACGTATTTGAGGCCTGCGGCCTGGAGTTCGTCGATGCGATCGGTCGTCAGGAGCGTTCCGTTCGTGGACAGGACCGGGCGAATCCCGAGGTCAGAAGCGTGGGCGACCAACTCGGCGAGGTCGGATCGCATCGTCGGTTCGCCGCCGGAAAACAGGACCACCGGGACGCCGTAGTCCCCGAGTTCCGAGAGCAGTTGTTTGCCCTCGGCGGTCGTGAGTTCACCCGGCGCCGGCTCCTGCTGGGCTGCGGCATAGCAGTGCTCACAGTAGAGATTACACCGTTTCGTGACGTTCCAGACGACGACCGGTTGGCGCTGTTTTCGTTCGCGTATCTGTGGTTTCTCGGATTCTGCTGCGGCGTCGTATCGGAGGCCGTCGCCCTCGGCGCCGAGATCACAGAGCAGTTTGCTGATCGAGATCACGCCGACTCCTCCCCGAGCGTTCGGACCGAAAATCGGGTGAGTTCCGACGCCGGACACAGCCAGACTGTCGCAGGGTCGTCGAACAGCGTCCCGGCGTGGTCGTGTGCCGATTCGACGGTCGCTGCCGTGACACTACCGGCGTGACGCAGGTCGTCGGTCGGACGCTCTCTGATGAAAACCTCCCACTGAGCCGTCTCACCCGCCCGTTCGGGACGGTGCACTCGACTCCGCCGATCCGAATCCGTCATGGGACATCCTGTGGCTGTGAGCGACAAAACGATCCTGCGGCGTTCCAGCGACTGAAACCGCTCAAAAGATATTAGTGGTGGTGTTCGTCGAAGAGGCTCCCCGTCGGCTGAAAAATTCGACCGCCCGTGGGGTGCCTGTGTGTGGCAGGTGGCATCAGGAGGCGGCACCACCCGGGTCAGCATCCGAAGGGGAACACCCCCCGATAATAAGCGTTTTGTGATCGATCAGTTACTCAGTTGACACAGAGAGCTCGTAGCGCTGGTGGGCGTCGAACACCACGCGAAACAGCGATTCGAGGAAGTCGACGAGGGACTTTGGGTCCGTCACGGCCGAGAGATACACCCGCCCGCCCTCGGCCTTCCGGGTCTCTGGCCCATCGATCTTGATCATCGGATACTCCGACAGCAGCGCTTCGAGTGATTCCCTGTCGGCCGTCTCCTCGAATTCGACGTGGAGGATTCGGTCGCTGTATTCGACGAGTCCGTCGGCCGCCCGAAAGACGACCGTCGTGTCACGTTTGCGGGCGTCGACGATCGCTTCGAGAAACAGCCGTCGGCGATCCGACGGCGTGGAGGCGGTCATACCCACTACTGAGGTATCCGCTCGTTTGACGCTGTCGGAGCCACGCAGGCGAGGTCGGTGTACCGAACCACGTCGACGGAAATCGTCGGTCGGTGGAAATAAATCCGAGATGCTTCTACGAAGATGTATGACAGAACACACCGTCGAGTTCGTCGGGACGGGCGAGACGATCACCGTCTCCGAGAAGGAAACTATTCTGAAGCGGTGTATCGAGGAAGGAATCGCACAGGAGTACTCCTGTCGCGTCGGGATGTGTCTGGCCTGTTCGGCCGAAATCGTCGACGGCGAGGTGACACAGCCGGCGTCTCGTGGCCTCACCGAGACGGAGCGAGAACGGTACGCCCTCACGTGTATGGCACGACCGCTGTCGGATCTGAAGTTGGATCGAGGCAAGTATCCGCCGAGTATCGAAGAGGAGGCGACGCCGGATGCGGAGGGCGGCGAACCGACGGCAGCCGACGACTAGTTTTTCGACCGTGTCTCCGGTCGCAGGTTCGAACCGGTTCGGAGTGGTGCGGTCAGTCGTCGTCGGCCGGCGTCGTCTGACCGTCGGTCGACGGCGGTCCGGACTCGTGTGCGTTTGCCCGCTGTCGGAGTCGCTCGGAGATGCCGGGGATGTCGGCTTCCGTGACGGCACCCGATTCCTCGATTTCCTCGATCGAACGCGGGAACTCGCGTTGAGACATGTGGATCGCGATGCCACACTTCGCTCCCTGTCCCATCGCAACCGGGATCTGGTTGTGGCCGGGGGTGACGTCGCCGACGGCGTAGACGCCGTCGACGTTGGTTCGACCGTGGTCGTCGACGTCGATTTCGCCGCCGTCGGTCAACTCGACGCCGAGTGATTCCGCAAGGTCCGTGTTGTAGTTGGAGCCGTACATCGGGAAGCCGCCGCGGTACTCTCGACGGGTACCGTCTTCGAACTCGAAGGCTCTCAGCCAGCCGTCGTCGTCCTTCTCCATTCCGTCGATCTCGGTTTCGATCACCTCGATCGGGTGGTTTTCGAGCATCTCGGCGGTTTCGGCGGACCACTCGATGTCGTCGCCGCGGGTGAGGATATCGACGTCCGGCGTGAAGTTGAGCATGATCATCGCGACGTAGGCCGCCGAGTCGCCGGTGCCCATCACGTACACCGGTTCGTCGACGAACATGTAGGCGTCACAGTGGAGACAGTAGTGGAGACCCATCCCGGTTCGGGGAAGGGGAGGGTCGGGATGACCGTCGGAGAAGCCGGTCGCGAGGACGACGGCGTCGGTCACCACCTCGGTCGAACCGGCGGTGATCCGATAGCCGTCGTCGGTCTCTTCGATTTCGGTCACGAAATCCTGGATGTAATCGGCACCGTAGTCTTCGATCTGTTCGATCGCCGTCGAAAGGAACTCGTTGCCGGAGACGTCCTCGGTGACGCCGATGACGTTGTGGGTATCGAGCATCATCGCGGCACGACCACCGCCACGGTTGATCACCGCGGTATCGCGGCCGAGACGGGTGGTGTACAGTGCAGTCGACAGCCCTGCGGGTCCGCCGCCAACGACGGTCACGTCGTACTGGTCGGTCATCAACAGTCTGTAGTGTGGCCAGCGTCATAATTCTCGCGGGGACGTGTGTCCGCTGTACAGATGGTACAGTAGACGAAGCGACCGGGGAGAAATGACAGAACGGATGAAAATCCGAACAGGGGGTGGCCCAATAGCAGATCATATAAGTGAGGAACCCCTACTTTCGGATGACCTCGCATCAGGGGCACCCAACGTGGGACAGGGAACATCATGACCAGTCGTGTTTACAGACTACATTCGACGCTGGAACTGCAACTCGAAGATGTCCACGAGTTTTTCGACGAGTACGAACTGCCCGTCGAAATCGGGGACATCGAGATAACTCGGCGAAACAACACGCTCATCGTGAGCGCCGTTGCTGCCGAGGACAATATTTCGAAGTACACACCAACGGCACAGCTAAAGGCGAGTGTCGCTGAGAACCGCATCTACGAGACCGAGGACGGCTGGTCGGAGACGCCACCGGACACCCAAGAGATGGCATCGTCCGGCGACGACGACGGACCACAGTGGGGTAGCTTCGGTGACTCCGGGCAGATCCAGGAACAGGAACCCGAGATCAACTCCAAACTCGTCGAATACGCCTGTTTCAAGGGCGACCGCGAGACGGTGTTGCAGAACACCGCACTCCAGTACCCGATGTTCGAGGTACTGCGTGATCTCGCCAAGTTCGCGGAGAAGGGCAAACTCACCGCCATCGCCTCAGTCGACGGCGAACTCGAGGCGACCCGAATCGTCGAGGGCGAAGAGCGAACGGCGACGATCGAAGTCGTGGACGATCCGACCGAACGAGACGCCGAAGACACCGTCAACTGGCGGGACAACGAGTTCATCTCTGGCTAACCTGCGGGTTCCGACCGTTCCGAAAGCTCCGACCACCGGAGTTCGTTGCCGGTTTTAGGGACGAAGCGTCACCGTTTGCACCGACGTTCGCCGTTCTCGAAAGCCCCATTGTACGGCTTCTCCAAGAAGCGCGTGATGAGCGAGTTTCCCGACTACGTCGACGTCGATTACACGGACGGCGAGGGCGAAACGGCAGCGGATTACCCGACGATCGAAGACAAAATCGAGAAAGCAATCGAGGTCGTCCACACCGGCCTCACCGAGTACGAGAATCCGGCGGTGATGTGGACGGGCGGCAAGGACTCCACCCTGACGCTGTACTTCGTCAAGGAGGTCGTCGAACAGTACGACCTCGAGTTGCCGAAGACGGTGTTTATCGATCACTACCAGCATTTCGACGAACTGCTCGAGTTCGTCGAACGCTGGGCCGACGAGTGGGATCTGGAGGTCGTCTACGCTCGAAACGAGGACATCGGAGCCTACGTCGAGGACCACGGCCTTACGCCGGGTGACGACATCCCGATCGACGAACTCGACGAACACAACCGACACCACGTTCGGAACATCCTGGAGTACGAGGAGGACACCTTCCCGTTCCTGCTCGACACCTACGTCGGCAACCACCTGCTGAAGACGGTGGCGCTGAACAATACGCTGGAATCCGAGGAGATCGACGGCATCATCTCGGGAATCCGGTGGGACGAACAGGAAGCCCGCGCCGACGAGACGTTTTTCTCGCCGCGGCACGACCCCGACATCTACCCGCCACACGACCGAATTCAGCCCATCCTGCAGTTCGACGAGGGCGACGTCTGGGACGCATTCTGGTACTTCGTCGTCCCCGAGACCGTCGAAGGCTATCCCGACGACGGATACGTCCCACAGGACTACGACGACCTGCCGAACGGCCTGACCCACGAGGACATCCCCGTTTCGCCGAAGTACTTCGCCGGGTTCCGGTCGCTCGGATCGGAGATTTCCACCGAAAAAAGCGACGAGCAGCCGGCGTGGTTGCAGGATCTGGACAACACGACCGAACGCGCCGGCCGCGCCCAGGACAAAGAAGACCTGATGGAGCGGCTGCGTGATCTCGGCTACATGTAGTCGGCGATAGGGACATTAATCCTCCCGGCGACCGAAGCGGGGGTATGAGCGATTTTTCGAGTCGCGTCGAGTCGGTTTCGATCAGCGGTATCCGTGAAGTGTTCGAAGCGGCCGGTGACGATGCGATCAACCTCGGCCTCGGACAGCCGGACTTTCCAGCACCGGAGGGTGCACGAAACGCCGCGGTGGAGGCCATTCGGGCCGGAAAGGCAGACGCCTACACCGAAAACAAGGGCATCGAGTCGCTTCGGGAGGCAATCGCGGAGAAACACCGCCGCGATCAGGGGCTCGATATCGATCCCGGGCAGGTGATCGCCACCGCCGGCGGCAGCGAGGCACTCCACATTGCGATCGAGGCACACGTCGACGCGGGTGATGAGGTGTTGATCCCCGATCCGGGATTTGTCTCCTACGACGCCCTGACGAAACTGGCCGGCGGCACGCCCGTCGGCGTCCCGCTGCGGGAGGATCTGACGATCGATCCGGCGGCGATCGAGGCGGCGATCACGGACGACACCGCGGCCTTCGTCGTCAACTCGCCCGGAAACCCGACCGGCGCCGTCTCTCCGCCGGAGGACGTCCGTGAGTTCGCCCGGATCGCCGACGAACACGACGTTCTCTGTCTCTCCGACGAGGTGTACGAGTACACGGTCTTCGAGGGCGAACATCGGTCGCCCGCGGAGTTCGCCGAGACCGACAACGTCGTCGTCGTCAACTCCGCCTCGAAGCTGTACTCGATGACCGGATGGCGACTGGGCTGGGTCCACGCCTCGCCGCGCCGGATCGAGCGTATGCTCCGGGTCCACCAGTACGTCCAAGCGTGTGCGAGTGCACCGGCGCAGTACGCAGCAGAGGCGGCACTTCGTGGCTCACAGGACGTCGTCAGAGAGATGACCGAATCCTTCCGGCGGCGGCGTGATCTGCTGCTCGACGGCCTCGAATCCGCCGGGATCGACTGTCCGACGCCGCGGGGTGCATTCTACGCCATGCCGCGCGTTCCGGAGGGGTTCGTTGAGGAACTGATCGATCGAGGTGTGATCGTCGTTCCGGGATCGGCATTCGGGGAACACGGCGACGGGTACGCCCGAATCTCGTATGCGACGGACGAGGAGACGCTCCGAGACGCGATCGCGGTGATGGAAGAGACGATGGCTGCGGTGCAGTGACGCCGATCGGGGTCAGAGTAATGACCCCTCCAGTCCATGTTCGGACATGGCGATTTCACGCCACGGGTCGGGGGTTCGCTCGGATCTGAGTGCCCTCTCCTCACAGGTCCACCCGGTGTTCATGCTTCCGCCGCTTGCGGCCTCGGGGTTCGGTGCGGTTCTCGCCGGACGGATCGATTTCCTGCTGCTCGTCGTACACCTGACCGCGGCCTTCGCCGGACTCTACACCGCACACATCAAGGACGGCTACGTCGACTTCCACCGCCGCGGCGAGGACGACGATCATCCGTTGACGGCCACCGGTTGCCGTCTCGCTCTCGCCGCCGCGTCGCTTCTGTTTTTCAGTTGTCTCGCGGTTCTCGTCGTCGCCGTCGATCCGATCGCCGGCCTGCTGACGCTTCCGGGGTGGGTGATCGGCTACCTCCACGCCCCGCAGTTGGATCTCCATCCGATCGGTGCGACGGCAGGCTATCCGTCGGGCATCGGCTTTGCCGTACTCGGCGGCTACTACGTCCAGGCCGCGACGCTGTCGACGACGGTGGTCGCCTTCGCCGGCGTCTTCTTCGTCGTGCTGTGTGGGATCAAGACGATCGACGACACGGAGGACTACGAGTACGACCGATCGATCGGTAAACGGACCGTTGCCGTCGTCCTCGGCCCGAACCGGGCGCGGCGCTTTGCCTACGGACTGATGGGGCTCGGAATGGCTGGCGTCGTCGCCGGTGCTGGACTCGGGGTGTTTCCGCGATCGAGCGTCGCCGCGCCGGTCGTCTTCGGCGTCGTCGCCGGATTCGCCTACCGCGCCGGCGAGGACGACGGGTTGGCGACGATGCTGCTCATCCGAGGATCGTACCTCTTTTTGGCGGTGCTTCTCGGTGCCGTCTGGCTCGGATGAGACCGGCTACTTCGCCGCCGAGACGATCTTGATCACGTCGCCCTCTTCGAGTTCGTGATCCTCGCCGATCCGCCGGGACTGTCGGGCGTCGACGGCGTGGAGGTAGCCGTCGCCGATGTCGGAATGGACGGCGTAGGCGAGATCCGTCGGCGTCGATCCCTCCGGAAGCAGGACGGCATCGGGGAGGACGTTCCCCTGGCCGTCGGTCCAGTTCGTCTCGTTTTCCACCGGGTAGACAGTGATCTGATCGAGTAGCCCGTAGGCGGCTTCGTTCAGCGCCTCCTGGACGCCGGTGCCGTCGTAGGTGTCCATCACGGCCCTGATGCGGTCGAGACCACCGCGCTGTGAATCGGAGATATCACCGACGATCTCGAAGCCTTCGTCGCCCGGATCGTACTCGACGACGCCGGTGTCGGCCGCGGTCCGAAGCGCGAGTTCCCCCTCCGCGGTGCAGGGAATCACCCGCTCGGCAGCCGCTTCGAGCCGCCGAATCGTCTCCTCGTCGGCAATATCGGCCTTGTTGGCGACGACGACGATGGGTTTGGTGCGCTGTCGGATCAACCGGGCGAGTGACTCCCGCTCGTCGTCGCCCCAGGCGTCCGGATCGTCGGGATACTCCAGTTCGCGGAGCACGGCGGCGACATCGTGGACGGTTGCACCGATACCGGTGAGCATGTCGGTCAGCGCCTCGTCGATGTCGAAATCCGGCGATCGGGAGCCACGGACGAGCGTCTCCCAGTTTCGGTCGACGATGCTTGCGAGCCACAGATCCATCTCCGTCTCGACGAACTCGACGTCCTCCACCGGGTCGTACGTCCCCGGTTCCGTCGGTTCACCCTCGGCGTTCGTGGCCCCGGATGCGTCGACGACGTGGAGGATCGCATCGGCGTTCGTCAGCGCGTCCAGAAACTGATTTCCCAGTCCCCGACCCTCGTGGGCACCGGGGACGAGTCCTGCAACGTCCAGCAGTTCGATCGGAACGTAGCGTGTTCCCCCGCGGCAGTTGTCGTTCTCACAGCGTTCCTCGAGGTCGAGACACGGACAGCGGGTGCGGACGTGGCTGACGCCGCGGTTCGCATCGATCGTCGTGAACGGATAGTTGCCGATGTCGACGTCGGCGCGGGTTGCGGCCTTATAAAACGTCGACTTGCCGGCGTTTGGCTTGCCGGCGAGTGCGACCGAAATCATACTGTGTGTCCGACCGGGGAACCGAACTGCCTTTCGGTCACCGATGGCGGCTACTCCTCTGCTTCGGCGATGACAGCCGCGAGGTTGCCCGAGCCGTTTCGGTCCGGGTCGGAACTCGGGTCCGAATCGTCGGTTTCGGCGGCGGTCGTGACGGATTCGGCGTCCGTCGAAGTGGTCTCGGACCAGTCGCGTCTGGCCGCAGAAAGGGGCACGAAGGCGGGTTTCGGATCGGCTGGAACGAACGCCGGCGTGAGGTCCGCGGGGAGTCCGTCGGAGACGGCCCCGGCGTCCGGCTCCTCGGTCGTCTCCGGTCGTTCGGCATCAGTGGGCGTCGATCGCTCGTCGTCGGGCGGATCGTCGCTCCCGACGACCTGTGTTGCGCCCTGTGCCCGGATCGATCCTTCGACCTCGGCCGACTCCGACAGCGAGCAATCGACACAGGAAACGTCGCCGCGAACCTGCGCTCCGGGGTGGATCGTCACGTCGCCGTCTGCGGTCGTCACGTCGCCGTGGACGATCGTTCCGTCGCCGACGGTGATGTCGTCTTTCGCCCGGAGGCTGCCGAAGATCTCTGTGTGTTCGGCGACGTCGATCGTCTTCGCGCGGATGTTGCCGTGGAGCCTGCAGTCAGCCCCGATCGTCGCCGGCGTCGACACCCGCCAGGCGTCGTCGCTGACGGTCGCACTCCGCGGGAGGACGACCGGCTCCTCCGGGGTGTCGTCCTCGAGAAACGCGTCGGCGAGTTCCGAGGCGGCTTCCTCCTCGCCGATCCGGAGCAGCTGTGAGAGGTACACGAAGACGAACACGACGGTCGGCATCGGGTTGCGGATGACGATCCAGCCGTTCGCCTCGAACCCCTGTTCGATGTCGACGTCGTCGCCGATGTCCAGATCGCCGGAGACGACGAGTTGACCGGCGACGTGAACCCGTTCGCCGAGGTATGCGTTTTCGCCGACCAGCACGTTGCCGTCGACGTCACACCACATGTCGAGCCGACAGTCGCCGTCTGCCTCGATGTCGCCACCGAATCGAACGCGTTCGCCGGCGACCACGTTGGCGCCGCGAACACCCAGTTCGATCGCACTCTGTCCGCCGATGAGTACGTCTCCGTCTGCCACGAGGTCGTGTTCCTCGACGGTCGTTCCGTCGGGAACGACGAGTTCATCGAGCGGATCCGAACCCAGCACAGTCGATCCTTCGTATCCGCGAAGTAATAAATCCGCCCCCGGCGTCTGACGACCGTCTGACGGGCTGTATCGAAGAAAGTCAGGCGGTCCGGTGAGGACGGTTACACCGAGTTTATGTTCGTCGACGACAACCGAGAGGTATGACTGTTCTCTCTTTCGACGAGAAGGGAGTCGAAGTGATCTACGAGGGAACGGAGTTCCGACTCGAAAAATCGCTCATCGAGGAGGCGACGGGGAAGTCCTATCCGGACGTGACGGACCACGAGGTGCTCAAGATCATCGAATCGGACCCGGCGCTGTCGGCTGAACCGCGGCGAATCGGCGACATTCTCGGATAAGAAAGGTCGTGGGCGTCAGGCGAAGGTTTTCGAGACCTCTTCTTCGGTGTCCGTCCGTTCGATTTTCTCCCAGGCGTTCTCGAAGTCCTCCATCCGGATTTCGCTGCGGTCGTCACGGATGGCGTACATTCCGGCCTCCGTGGAGATCGCCTTGATATCGGCTCCGGAGACGTCTTCTGCCATCTCTGCGAGTGCCTCGAAATCCACACTCGAGGCGATGTTCATGCTGCGGGTGTGGATCTGGAAGATGATCTTCCGACCCTCGTAGTCCGGCTTCGGCACCTCGATGAGGCGGTCGAAGCGGCCGGGGCGGAGGATCGCCCGATCGAGCATGTCGAAGCGGTTCGTCGCCGCGATGATCGAGATCTGTCCGCGATCCTCGAAGCCGTCCATCTCCGAGAGGAGTTGCATCATCGTTCGCTGGACCTCGGCGTCGCCGGACGTCTTCGATTCCGTCCGCTTTGCCGCGATGGCGTCG
>JARWGK010000040.1:0-14334 GCA_040409725.1 Natronomonas sp. | reverse complement strand
ACCATGCCTACATGCGCCCCGGCGCCGCGGCGTGGGCCGTCCGCGCTTGTCGGCTCGTCCCCGCGCTCGGCCGGTGTCCTGCAGACCGCCGTACTGGACGTAGCTGTTCTCTCCGGCCACGATCTCGACGATCCCGCTGTAGTAGCGGTTTCCGTCGACGTCGTCTCCGGTCTCCTGCCGTTCGAGGATCGTCACCGAACTGGACTGCTCGGTGACGACGAGGGTGTAGTTAAAAAGCGACCGTGAGTTCGTCGTCGTCCGGATCGTCACGTCCTCGGCGTCGACGCCTTCGGGCACGTACACGACGGTGCCGGTCGTGAAAAGCGCCGTCGAAAGCGCCGTCAGGTAGTTTTTCTCCGGATCGATGACGCTACCGAAGTGCTCTTCGAGCAGGTCACCGTGGGCGTCGATCGCCTCGGCGATCGAAAGCACCTCGATGCCCTCCGGGCCGACCTGATCCTTCTGTTCTTTCGCTCCGAGTGGGTCGACGAGCGCGTCGAAGTCGAGTTCGGTGAGGTCCGTCCAGGTGCGTCCGGGCGTCCGGATGACGTCCGGGTAGTCGAGGTCTTCGAGTGCCTCGAGTGCCTGAAGCCGCGTCTGAAGCAGCCACTCCGGTTCGTCGAGCTCCTCGGAGATCTGTCTGACAGTCGCCTCGTCGATTGATGCGTGTACCTGTGTGGACATGTTATCCGAGTGAACCCTCCATCTCGAGTTCGATGAGGCGGTTCAGTTCGACCGCGTACTCGATCGGCAGCTCCTCCGTGATCGGCTCGATGAAGCCCGAGACGATCATCTGCTTTGCGTCGTCGTCGTCCAGTCCACGGGACTGGAGGTAGAAGACGTCCTCGTCTCCGATCTTTCCGACGGTCGCCTCGTGGGCGACGTCGACCTTCGACTCCTCGATTTCCATGTACGGCATCGTATCGGAGGTCGACTCGTTGTCGAACATCAACGCGTCACACTCGACGGCCGTCGAGGAGTTCTCGGCGCCGTCGGCGATGTGGACCAGACCACGGTAGTTGGTCCGTCCACCGTCCTTGGCGATGGATTTGGACTCGATCGTCGACTTCGTGTTCGGTGCGTTGTGATACACCTTCGCACCGGTGTCGATGTCCTGCCCCTCGCCGGCGAAGGCGATGGTGATGTGGTTGTCTGTCGCACCGGGGCCCTTGAGGATGGTCGAGGGATACAGCATCGTCGCCTTCGATCCCATCGAACCGGAGACCCACTCCATCGTGGCGTCCTTCTCGGCGATGGCCCGCTTCGTGTTCAGGTTGTAGGTGTTTTTCGACCAGTTCTGGACGGTCGAGTACTGGACGTGTGCGCCCTCGCGGACGAACACCTCGACACCACCGGAGTGGAGGTTGAACGCCGAGTACTTCGGCGCGGAACAGCCCTCGATGTAGTGCACCTCGGAGTTCTCCTCGGCGATGATGAGGGTGTGTTCGAACTGCCCCATGTTCTCGGAGTTCATCCGGAAGTACGCCTGCACCGGCATGTTGACCGTCGTGTCCTCCGGGACGTACACGAACGATCCACCGGACCAGATTGCACCGTGCAGCGCGGCGAATTTGTTGTCACTCGGTGGAACACACTTCGTCATGAAGTGTTCGCGGACGAGTTCCTCGTGTTCCTGGACCGCCTTGTCCATGTCACAGAAGATGACGCCCTTCTCTTCCCACCGCTCCTGCATGTTCTGGTAGACAATCTCGGATTCGTACTGTGCGCCGACGCCCGAGAGGGCGTTTTTCTCCGCCTCCGGAATCCCGAGCTTGTCGAAGGTGTCCTGAATCTCGTCCGGAAGGTCCTCCCAGTTCTCTGCGCCACCGCGCGTCTCGATGTCCGGGCGGATGTACGGAACGATCTCGTCGAGATCGACTTCCGAGAGATCCGGCTGGCCGGGCCAGTCCGTCGGCATCGGCATCTCCTGAAACTGTTCTAGTGCGCGAAGACGCCGCTGCAGCATCCACTCCGGTTCGTCCTTGTCTTCGGAGATGATTCGAATCGTCTCCTCGGTGAGTCCCTTCTCCGTCTGGAAGGCAGAGGACTCCTCCTTTTTGAATTCGAACCGGGCTTCCGTGTCAGTCTCTTTAAGTTCGTCTTGATCTGAGCTCATATGTGTAATTACGTTTGCTGGTATTTGTTGGTTGTCCTAGCCACGAGCGGTTACGCCGCCTCGTAGACTTCCTCTCGGATCCAGTCGTATCCCTCGTCTTCGAGCTTCTCTGCGAGTTCGGCTCCACCGCTTTTTGCCACCTTTCCGTCGAGCATCACGTGGACGTGATCCGGCTCGACGTAGTCCAGAATCCGCTGGTAGTGGGTGATCTGCAGAATCCCCGTTCCCTGCTCGTCACGGAGGGCATTGATGCCGTCTGAGACGTCCTGCAGACGGTCGATGTCGAGACCGGAGTCGATCTCGTCGAGCACCGCAATCGACGGTTCGAGGATCGCGGCCTGCAGCACCTCGTTTTGTTTCTTTTCGCCACCGGAGAAGCCGGCGTTGAGGTACCGCTGGGCGAAGCTTTCGTCCATGTCCAGCAGCTCCATCTTCTCGCTGAGCAGCTTTTGGAATTCCGCGACGCCGATTTCGCCCTCGTCTTCGGGGCCTTCCATCGGCGAGGTGTCGTACCCCTCCTCTTCTTCGGCTTCCTCCTCGGCGTCTTCGTCCTCGAACAGCTCCTCTCGCTCTTCGAGTTTCGCGTTCAGCGCGGTTCGGAGGAAGTTCACCATCGTCACGCCCTCGATTTCGACGGGATACTGGAAGCCGAGGAACACGCCGAGTGCAGCCCGCTCGTTCGGTTCCAGTTCGAGCAGATCCCAGCTCAGATCCTCCTCGTCGATGTCGATCCCTTCGAATTCGTCTTCATCGATGTGGAGCAACACCTCGCCTCCGGTCACGTCGTAGGCCGGATGCCCGGCGATGACCTTCGCAAGCGTCGACTTCCCCGATCCGTTGGGTCCCATCAGGGCGTGAATATCGCCCGACTGTACCTCGAGGTCGACACCCCGAAGAATCGTTTCACCGCCCTCTTCAGCGACGTCCGCATGCAGGTCTTTAATCTCTAGCGTAGCCATGTTCGTCTCACCTGATATCCGTGCGTGACGCAGATAATGGTTTCGGGTTCACCGTGTATGATTTCGATTTCCAAAAAATATTTTCTCTGCCAACCCGCTCGATACGAACTGTCCCACAATTATTCATCTGTAGATCGGAACTTGCCCGCTGCCGTCTGACCCTCTTAGCTACATGAAACTCTCCAGCCCAGTTTGTTCCTGCCCGCTTCGAACCTCCTGCCAGGTGATGTCGAGTGCCTCCAGGATCCGTTCGATCGGCCCCTGCAGCGTCTTTTCGAGCATCTTCTCGTAGTCGATTTCGAAGGCATCCGGCAGTTGATCCTCGAACTCGAAACAGATGACCGCATCCCCGTCCTCGGCTTCCTGCTTGAACTGCCGATACAGTGGGTCCGTCGAGGGATCGTACCCCCTGGATTCGAGTTCCCGGAAGAACTCGGGGTGGACCTTCCGGAGATACAGCCGCTTCGGCTTCGATCCCCGATCGAAGTTCGTCCCGAGGAACTCGTTTGCGTACTTCGCCCCCCTGACCTGTGCGGTGTCGGTGTCGTAGTTGTCGAGTCGCTTGCCGATTCCGCCCGGAATCCCGATTTCCTCCACCGACACGTCACCCACCTCGACCCGTTCTATGACCTCTCTGACGTACTCGACGATGTCGTCCGTCTCCTCGCCGGTGACGATCATCTCCAGTACCTCCCGCTGGACCTCCTTCGTGATCGGTGCGATGTCCGACCGCTGGTACTCGAAGCCGGTGATGTCGATGTCGTCGACGTCCTTGCCTTCCTTCCAGACGATGTTTCCCGCGTACCGCTTTTTTTTGCCCGCCTGGAAGAACCGCCGATACAGCTTCTCGAATTCGATCTCGAAGCGATGGGTGTGGGCGTTGAGTCGCTCGGCGAACTCGTCGTATCGGCTGTTGATGTGATCTTCGATCTCGAAGGACTGCTCGATTGCCTCCTGTTTCGAGGCTTCATGTCCTAACTCTAACATGACGGAGTCGGTATCTCCGTATATCACATCCTTATTAAGTTCTCCGGCCGCCTCCTCAGTAAACTCGATAACATCTCGCCCTGTTGCGGTTACGGCCGCGCCCATCTCTTTGTCGTATAACCGAAATCTATCCCACCCCAAAACGCCGTAGAGAGAATTCATAATCACCTTGACAGCTGCCTGCTGTCGGTCGTAGGTCTCGTAGGTGTCGGTGCCGGGGTCGTGGTCATTGCGGAGTCCCTTCTTCTCTTCGCGTTCTTCGAGCAGTTCGTCGACCATCTCCCGGATCATTCCGTCCGGCTGCTTCCGGAAGTGGGTGCCGTTGGGGGCGACGTAGGTGTCGTTGCCGTAGGATTCCGGATCGACCTTGGTTTCCGGAGATGCATTGATCGTTACCATGCACATCGGATAGAGCGACTGCCCGACCCACTGGAGGTGGCCGTTTCGGCCGGCGAGTACGACGTGGTTGTCCTTGGCGGTGAGACAGTGAACCTGCCCGTCGTGGGGTTCGACTGTCGCATTTGCCTTCTTCATCGAACCCTGTTTGCCGATAGAGACATACCACGTCCCATCGGACTGCTTCGTGGCTGTTGGCTTCTCGCCACAGCGGACCGCGAGTCGAACAATATCTTCCTTCAGTTGGTCGCTTTTGGTCCAGAACTTCCGGAGTCCACTGTCAGAACGGCTCCCATCGCCGTCGATCAGCGTCTCCAGGAGCACTCGGAGGTGGCTCGCATCGAGTTCGAACACCCACTCGGGAAGACGCTTTTCTGCGTAGCCGTCACCACAGTGTTCGATAAGCCAGTTGTACAGGTGGTGATTCGAGACCTTGAAACGGTCGGGGCCGGTGCTGAACTGCAGGTTCATCCGTTCCAGCAGTGTACGGATCGACTCGCGTCCGTGTTCATCGTGTTGGTGTAGCACGATGCCGGGTGATTCCCGGGTGAAGCTCCCCTCGGTGACGAACCAGCCGATCAATTCGAGCCAGTCATCCATGTCGAACGCCGTCGGCGTCTCGGCGTGGCCTCGATCGTACTTCAGAAACACCTCGTCGGCGTTGTCTTCGATCGTCGAGCGGTAGTTCCGGTAACTGTCTATCGGTATCAGGTACTTGCCGGTCTTGTCCGTCGTCGCGGCCAGCTTCGAGGTGCCGTTCGCCCAGTCGAGTTCTGATTCGACACCCGAGGGCATCGCAGCACGGAACGGGCTCAATCCGTCGTGGGAATAGACGACAACGTGTCCCTCGTCGAGGTCATCCACGAGGCTGAACCGTTCACGGGTCACACCCGACATCGGTTCGTGGTTCGGGAACGCAAAGCGCTCCGCATCGGGAACGTTTCGGTATTCGTCGAACTCATAGTCGGCCGGCTCGAGATCCTCCCACCCCCGTGTCTTCGAGAGCAAAAATCGGTGATTTTCGGTGATCTTGAAATCGTGTGTGTTGCCCTCGATGTGGTGTAGTTCCCCGTATTTATTCTCGTAGGACTGTGTGTCGACGACCGGTTTGATTTCGCATTCGAACGTCTCCGGATCGAGCGTGTATACGGGGTCACCAATCTCGATATCCTCGATATTCCGTATCCCATCCGGCGTTGCCACGTCGGTATCATCGCTGAAACACTTCAGATCGAGCACGGATACCATCTCCCGAACCCCCGAAATCGGATCGAAGACGGCGCCGCCTTCGTACTCCTCGGCGTCGACGGCACCCTTCGACGGCAGCGCGAAGTCGCCGTGGATCTTGTGGAGGACGTACATGTCGACGGCGTCGCCGGGCGTCGTGGCATCTTCGAGTTTGCAGCCAACGAAGGAGGCGACCTCCTGCCAGAAGGGGACGATCCCCTGTTTGCGGTTCAACTCGACGCACAACTCGACGTCCCGGAGATTGTACTCGAGCAGTTGCTCCGGATCGTCCTCCCAGAGGTCGCCGATATCGCCGGGATACCGCTCCTTGCCGACGCCCAACTCCTCCTCGCCGACGGCGTCGAGGCGGTAGGAGTCCAACTCCGAGAATTTCGTCCGCTGGTAGGCGTACAGCAGATCGAAGACGACCCGGCCCTTGATGTTTGGACCGCCCCAGCCGGACCGCCAGACCTCGTTCACCCGAGAGAGTCGATCGATGTCGAGACCGTCCCCGTCGGATTCCAGTCGCTCGATGCGATCGAGCAGGTACGGGGCGTCGAAGTCGTCGAAGTTCCACCCCGAAAGAAGGTCCGGATCCGTCTCCTCGACGTACCCGAGGTAATCTTCCAGCATCTCGCCTTCGTCGCTGAATCCACGGACACCGACGTCGATTGCCTCGGCGTCGATCGGGTCGTACCCGTCGATCGCCTCGGGTCCGGGAACCCCCTCCGGCGACTCGTACAGCCAGACGACGTACTCGTCGCGGTAGGAGTCGTGGCTCGTGAGACAGACGATCGTCTCCTCGCCCTCTTCGGGAAACCCGTGTCTGTCGTCGACCTCGATGTCGAGGGTGTGAACGCGAGGCTCGACGTTCAGATCGATCGCCTCGATCTCGGTGTGGTGGACTTCGAACCCGCCGTTGCCCTGCCGCCGGGCAGGCACTCGAATCCCGCTTCTGATGTCCTTGTCGATGAGCAACCGATTCGGAAAGAGAATGTCGGCTTCGTAATGCTCGAAGCGATCCCGAAGTTGCCCGACGTCCCGCGGCGTGCGACCGAACACCTTCAGCAGATCCTCGCCACGTATCGACTCGTACACGACGGCCTCGGCTGGATCGCCCTCGTCGTTGACGATCGCGTCGGTGTCCGTATCGCCCGGCAGGTCGCCGTGGGTCTCGACGCCGGTCAGTCCGTCCGCGTCGAGGCGCGAATCGACGATGTCGGACTCACGCGGTGGCATCGAGTGGTCGTCCGCGAGATCGAGATCCGAGAGGGAGGTATAAAAATACGGCCGAAAGCCGTACACGCGGACGTGGTGAGTGTCGTGATCGTCGTCCCGCCCGAACACGTGGAGGATCGGATGTTCGTCTGCGCCGGATCCTGCGATCGTGTAATCGACCTGTGTCACCGAGATGTCGAGCGTTTCGGTGACCTCGGGAAACTCCTCGCCGTGGCTGTAGACGTCCACGCTTTGCTCAGAATCGCCGGCGACGGCGACGGCTTCGGCGTCCGGGCGGTCCTCACCGCTATCCGCAGAGAAGTCACCGAAATCGGCCTGTTCCATACCACCGAGTGGTTCCCTCGACCGATAAAAATCCCGGTCACTTCCCGCGATCGAAGCGATACTTGATCCACGCAGCATCGGTATCGAGACGACTTCGCGAATTCGACCGGAGGATCGTCGTCGAATCGGCGCACAGAACAGCCACAAGGGATATACAGTCGTCAATCGTTACCACGACACGGTGACAAACTGTGTCAGATTGGAACGTGACGTCGCGGCAGGACAGTGTCGAGAGCGTGTGTCCGGAATCAGTCGCCGACGCAGTCGCGGCCACTGAAACGTACGAAACTGAGGAGGGAACCGTGTTTTATGACTCCGAAAACCCACTTGCGTGGATTCAGGCCGCAGAGACTGTACCCCTGACCGACGCCGCGTAATTTTTCGCACTCCGGATCCAACGCCGACTGTGGATCCGTTTGGAGACGACAACTGGCCCGACGAACCCGAGGAGTTCGATCCCGACAGCCTCGGCCCTTCCGCTCCCTCGTCCGAACCGGAGATCGACGCCGAGGCGATCGAGGAGGCACCCGACGGACTGTTCCGCGCATTCGTCGGGGCGGCAGTGATGCTCAACATTGCGCTGTTTGCGATCTCACTCGGCGTGATGCTCCTGTACTTCCGCGGCGATGTCGATACCGGTGGCGCGTCGATCCTGATCGGCCTCCTCGCCGGCGTCTTCGCTGCCCGATACTACGTGGGATTCAAACGCGGGACGTTCACCGACGACCAGCAATCGACCGACCACTCGGCCGATCGATCGGAAACCACCCTGTCGGCCGACGAACAGACGACACAGGAGACGAAATGAGGACGATTGAACACGACGGCAGCCGATATCTGCTCGTGAAACGCGCTGCGGAATCGAGTCTGGTCCGTGATCCAGAGACCGGCAGACAGTTTCACCTCCCGAACGAGGACATCGAACCGGCCGAGATGTCACCGCTCGTTGCGGCCGCTTCGGCCGTTTCGGTTCCGGACGACGGACCCCTTGCGACCGTTCGATCGCCGAGAGCACTCGGTGTACTGCTCGAACTCGACGCCCGCGGGCCGCTTTCGGTGTACGAACTGCTCGGCAGCTACGAACTGTGTGAATCTGACCTCCACGGACTGTTCGGCGAACTTCGGGCCGCAGGACTCGTCGCTCCGGCGGACGTCGATGGACGCCGCGGCTACGCGCTGACACAGACGGCGTCCGATGCAATCGGCGATGTCGGCGTTCAAAACGCCGACGGCTGAACGCTCGCCGAGCGTTCGACCGACGATCGGTTGGTGGTCGGGTCCTTCCGGACGGCGACGAGGTCGTCTGCGGCTCCGACCAACTCCTCGTCGTGGCTGACGACGAGAATCTGCTCGACGCCGTGGTCGGTCATGGATTCGATCAATCCGACGAGTTCGCCCACGTGTCCCGAATCGAGGAACACGGTTGGTTCGTCGAGAATCAGCGGCGGCGTCGGCGCCCGCCCCTCGATCCCTTCCGACAGCAGCCGATAGATCGCACAGCGCAACGAGAGATTAAACAGCGCACGCTCTCCACCCGAAAGCTGTTCGGGCTGTAGGGCTTCGCCGTCCTTCTGATACACGGTCAACTCGTAGTCGCCGTCGAGTTCGATCCGCGCGTAGGAGTCACTCTGTGAGACGAGATCGAACGTTTCGTTGAGAATCGCCTCCAGCCGCTCGACGTTGTGCTGTCGCAGTTCGGCTCTGAGCTGTTCGTAGGTGTCCTGTAGCTCCCGTACTTCCCCGTACAGCGAGTCGAGTCGATCGACGGTTTCCTGTAGCTCCGCTCGCTTCTCCTTGAGCGACTCGAGTTCCTCGAGTTCGTTTTTGACCGCGCCGATCTCGCTTTGCAGTTCTTCCTGTTTCTGTCGCTGTGTCTCCAGATACGGTTCGACGTCCTCCAGGTAGCTCTCGGCTGTCCGTTTCTGTTCTCTCGCCGCCTCGATTGCGCTGTCGTCGACTGCCGCCTCTAGCTCGGTCTTCCGCGTTCGCTTCTCGGCCAGCCGATCGCGCCGTTGATCGTTCAGCTCCGATCTGCTCTCCCGGCGTTCGCGCAACTGTTCGATGTCTCGCTTGATTTCTGAAATCTCTTCGAGAGTCGACGCCATCCCTTCGAGTCGCTCCTTGCGAGTGCGAAGCTCCGACTTTCTGCTGTTCAACTCTCCGATCGTCTCTTGGATCTCCTCTTTCCGCGTTTTCGCCGCCTCTGCGGCCTCGATCGCCTCTTTCGCTGCGGTTTGATGCTCTGCCGTCTGTTCTTCGAGTTCCTCGATACGCGCCCGCTGTTCTTCGAGTGAGCTGTTTTTTTCTTCGATCAGCGCCCGGACGTTCTCTCGTGATTCTTCCAGACGGGACAGCTCGGATTCGACCTCGAGGAGTTCCGTCGCCCGTTCGTGTTTCGATTCCAGCTCTTCGACCCGCGTTTCGACCTCCGTGAGCTTCGTTTCGAGCGTCTCGACGCGGCTTTGGTCTTCGTCTATCGTCTCGACGCTCGGTGCACCCTCGATCGACTGGCCACACTCCGGACAGTTGCCCGCCTCGAGGAGTCGTTCGGTCTCCGAAAGCGACTCCTTCGCGGTCGTCAGTGCCGTCCGTGTCTCGGCTGCCCGTTCGCGTGCATCCGCCAACTCCGTCTCGAGTGAGTCACGGTGTGATTCGAGCGATTCCCGTTCGACCGGTGCATCCGCCAGCGTCTCCTGACACGTCCGGATCTGTGCTTCGATCTCCTCGACCTTCGACCGCTGCTCGTCGACCGCCTCCCGAGCCGACTCCAGTTCCGCCTCGAGCTTTGCGGCCTGCTGTTCCGTTTCGGCCGCCTGCTCGCGTAGCTCCTCGGCGCGTTCCTGCTTTGTCTCGACGACGCTTCCCTGCCTCTGTGCCTCGACGCTCTGCTCTTTGATGTCCTCCCGAACCGATTCGATCGTCGCTTCGACCGTCTCAATCTGCTCCTCGATCGTCTCTTCGTCGACGGCCTCGATTCCGACCTCGGAGGCGCTTTCTTCGAGTTCCCCACGCAGCGTTTCGCGTTCCTCGCGGAGCGATCGGATCTCTGCTCCGAGTTGCTCCCGCTCGGCTTCCGTCTCGGCGATCGCCTCGGTGAGATCCTCGATGTCGCCTTCGACCTTCTCCAGTTCTGCTCGCTTCGTTTCGTACTCCTCCAGACGCGTCTTCGCCTCTTCTAGCTGCTCTTTTGCCCGTTCCCGCTGTTCGCTTTTGTCCTCGATCTCTGCTTTCACCTCGGTCAGTTCACCCTGCAGGGCGTTCAGCCGCTCGGGGAGATCCTTCTCCGCTTTCTGTTCGACCTGTCGAGTCCTGTCTTCGAGTAACTCGGCCTTTCGATCACGGACGCGACCGACCCCGACGCGGGCGTCACTCGCCCGCTCCCGGTATCGTTCAAGCTTCCCGAGTTGCAGCAACTCGTCGATCATGTCCTGCCGTTCCGACGGGGACGCCTCGATCAGCTTGTTCACCTCACCTTGCCTGACGTAGGCACAGTTCAGAAACGCCTCCGCGTCCATCCGCAGCAGTTCCTCGATGTAGCGCTCGACATCGGTGACGCCCTCGAGCGTTTCGGCGGGTGTCTCGAGCAGGCAGGTCGTCGTCGCGGCCGAATCGCCGCGACGCTTCACCGTTCGTTCGACGCGATACGACGTGTCGTCGTGGGAGAACCACAGTTCGATGGTCATCTCCTCGCCGTCGTTCGTGATCGCGTCGTCGAGCGTCCCTTCGAGGGCCGAGGCGCCGTACAGCGCGAAGAAACACGCCTCCAGAAGTGTCGATTTGCCGCTGCCGTTCGATCCGTGTACGACGGTGACTCCGGGACGAAGCGACAGCTCCGCGTCCTCGTAACACTTAAAACCCGAAACCCGCAGTCGCTCGAATCTCACAGGTACTCCTCCATCGACGACTGGTCGACCGCTTCCGTATTCGCCTCCGCCGAGTCACTCGATTCCTGTCCCGTCTCCGCCCCGTCGGCCGGATCTGCGACGGAGTCGGTCGGTTCGTCTCCTTCGTCGGCCGAGTCGGCCCTCTCGTTCGGTGTGTCGCCCGCCGACTGTTCGTCCGCTCCGCCGTCTTCCGTCGACTGCGCCGATTCGAAGACGGCCGCGTCCTCGGCGTCTTCGAGCAACTCCTGTACGCGGCGCTCCGTTTCCGCCTTCACGTTCGAATCCGCGACGGTCCCTTCCCGAATCGTCTCGTCGAGTTGGGTCGCCGCCTCGCTCAGCCCGAGTGAGCGGATCCGATCCCGAACGGCGTCGTCCGGATCGGCGAACGTCACCGCCTCGGTCTCCTCCGGCTGTTCCCGCCGATCTGTCACGCGGGCCGTCAGTGCTCCCCGTTTCTGTGTGAACTCCTCGATCTCGGCCGGCGATACCGCCTCTCCGTCACCCTCGATCGTGACGACGACGACAGCGTCGGCAACGTCGTGTTCGCGGATCCGTTCACGAACCCGATCGGCGCCTTCCTCGGGACCGAGTTCGAGGTCGACGAACACGAACGGTCGCGTTTCGATCCCGCGGCGAGACAGCCGAACGTCACCGTCCTTGAAGGTAACGAGATTGTACCCTCGATCACCCCGCTCGTCGGCACTTGCTCGCTCGGTCGACCCCGGGTAGGTGACCCACGTTCCGTCGACCCGGTCCTGTGCCGGCTTGTGTTCGTCGCCGAGCAACATCGCATCGAAATCGACGTTCGATTCGGCGAGTACCTCCGCTGCGTCCCACTCGACGTTTCCGTAATCCGGAACGAGCGGCTCGAACAACCCGTGTGTGACAAGCGCCGTGTGTTCCGCATCGGAGGGCTCGAACCGATACTCGAGGTCGCTTCGAGCGGACCGAGGGACGAAATCCATCCCGTAGAAGGCCACGTCGCCGACCACGAGTGGTTCGTCGTTCAATCGGTGTGTCAATCCCAGCGTCTCGAAGAGATCGAGCCACTGTGCGTCCCGCTTCGTCTCGTGGTTTCCGACCACCGCGAGAAACGGGATTCCGGCGTCGTCGAGCGTTCTGAGCGCCTCGAGACAGCCGAGTAAGTCCGGGAGGTCCGGCTGTCGGCTGTCGAAGAGGTCGCCGGCGTGGACGACCGCATCGACCTCCCCGTCTACGGCGTCCTCGATCACCTGCTCGAAGGCCGAGAGGAAGTCGTTCCGCCGCTGTGGGAGGTGGTACTGCCGGTATCCAAGGTGTGTGTCGGCGGTGTGCAGCACCCGTGTCATCTTTCGATTCCTTCGGTACCGTCGCTTAAATCCGTTCCCCGACCGGAGTGAAACTGGTCGTCTTCGCCGGTGCCGTCCCGAACTCCCGACGACACCGCGTCGCTCTGTGCTGTGGTCTCCTCGCCCACCGATTCGACGCCTTTGCTGCGTGCCGCCTGCCGGAATTGCCGGAACAGGTCGAGTGCCTCTCGTCCCCGCTTTGGGACCGTCTCGCTTTCCTTTCGTTCGATCGCCTCGATCGCCGCTGCAAGCTCCGATACTCCGGTTTCTTCGACGAAGGTCGCTGCAGCTTCGAGGTCGTCGACCGCCGCGGCCGCCCGTCGAACGGTCCGTTCGTCGTCGTTTGCCAGCCGTGACAGCGCCGTCTGTACGCGCTCCGTGTCCGCCCTACCGGAGGACGTTCGCCTTCGGGTGCCCCGATCCGATCGCACTCCCTCGCCCTCTCCGTGCCCGTCGGTCGTCACACGCTCTCTGGGTCCGTGTTCTGTTATAAACCCTCGCCGTCGGCCGGGGGCTCCGATACAGGCCAGCCCGGCTGTCCGCTGGGACGTCGCGTGCGTTCTCGACTTACTCGTCGATGGTGAGCGTGTAGACGCGCTTTCGGGCGTCGGTAAAGGAAAACCGCGAGTCGACCACGTCGATTTCCTCCAGACGCGTGAGGGCGTACCGAACCGTTCGTGGGGGGAGCATCGTCTCCGCCGCCAGCTCACTCTGCGTGAGTTGGTCGTTGTACTCGAGTACCTTCGAGACGAGCTTGGCACTCGGTGGTAGCTCCGAAACGGCTTCCCAGCCCGTCTCCTCCGTCGTCTCTGAGGCTTTGGATACGCTCATTCTACACCTCCGTACACGATGATGGGTGATAATACTTTTGGACACAAAATATTACCAAGAAAAATAGCTCTGGTGCAGACAGGGCGCGAGCCGATATCCGCCTATTCGTCGTGTTGTCTCGTTTTTTGCCGTTTCAGTGCGGTCAGTTTCCCGTTTGGGATTACACCGACCCGAAGTCTCTTATGACTGAAAGCGCTATCTGTAGGTGATGACTGACACTGTTGACGACGTCGACCTCCCGTACGACGAGGACGACGCGTCACAGCAGGAGAAACTCGACGCACTGGAGGAGCGCCTCGACATCCTCGAATCACAGAACGAGGAGATGCGTGACAAGCTACTCGATGCAAACGCAGAGAACAACAAGTATCAACAGAAGCTAGAGCGGCTCACCCACGAGAACAAGAAGCTCAAACAGTCGCCGCTTTTCGTCGCTACCGTTCAGGAGCTCACCGACGAAGGCGTCGTGATCAAACAGCACGGCAACAACCAGGAAGCCCTCACCGAGGTCACAGAGGAGATGCGAGAGCGGCTGTCACCCGACGACCGCGTGGCCGTCAACAACTCCCTTTCCATCGTCAAACAGCTTGAGGACGAAACCGATGTCCGAGCGCGCGTGATGCAGGTCGATGAGTCCCCCGACGTCACCTACGAGGACATCGGTGGTATCGACGAGCAGATGGAGGAGGTCCGAGAGACGGTCGAGATGCCGCTGAAGACCCCGGAGATGTTCGACGAGGTCGGCATCGATCCACCCTCGGGCGTGTTGCTGCACGGTCCGCCGGGGACGGGCAAGACGATGCTCGCCAAGGCCGTGGCGAATCAGACCGACGCTACCTTCATCAAGATGGCCGGCTCCGAACTCGTTCATAAGTTCATCGGCGAGGGCGCGAAACTCGTCCGTGACCTCTTCGAGTTGGCCAGACAGGAGGAGCCGGCGGTCGTCTTCATCGACGAGATCGACGCCATCGCGGCAAAGCGGACGGAATCGAAGACGTCCGGCGACGCCGAGGTCCAGCGAACGATGATGCAACTCCTCTCGG
>JARWGK010000039.1:0-14355 GCA_040409725.1 Natronomonas sp. | reverse complement strand
GAGGAGTACTCTCATAACCGTTCGCGGACATCACGAACGGCTTCGACGGAGTCTACCTCGACATCAAGCCCCAGCTCAGAGAGTGCTTGTCCGAGTGGGACCGTCTCGTCATCATCGGGGTCCGAGGAAACGAACTCCTCGAAGTCGTCCGAAATGAGGCTCATATTCCATGTAATCCACCAACTCTCAAAACACTACTGGTGGCCCCGTTGTCCGTGAAGAGGCGAAAGGACTCAACACGATCAGGCAGACACTGTCTCGAATCCACCAAGACCAAAGTCGGAGTGCGTGATCCCGAGACCATCTCAACGTCGATGGCCGACACCGGGATGGTGGTCGTGGGGAATGCAAGTTCACGAACGCACCGCTTGGCTACGGAGCCCTTGCCTCGCTCGAAGACCACGCCGCCGAGATGCGCTGGACCCCGGACGCTGATGAGAGAAACGTCAAGTACGCCTTATTCACCCGGAATGGTGCAACACAGTCCATTCAAGAAGCCGTGTCCGAGCGCAGTGACGTACGGCTGTTCGACTGGAAGATGTCACGAGACACGCGTAGGGAGGTCGAAGGACAGAGAAACTCAATAAAACGACGTAAGAACGTCCAGAACGCGCGTTTACGTTCTAGAACTGTTCTTAATCATTCCCAAACATCTCCCGCATCATCGGGTGCATCTCCATCATCTGCTCTTCTGCGATCTCCTCGTAGAGCTTGTAGGTGATAGAGACGGTCAGGAGCAGGCCGGTGCCCGTGACCTGTCCGATGGTGCCGAGCATGTTCGCCATGACGGCGAGCAGTCCGACGAGCGCACCGCCGATGACGGTCACCTGCGGGATGTACCGCTCGAGGACCTTCTCGGTGACGCCCGGCGACTGCCGGAAGCCGGGGATCTGCATCCCCGAACGCTGGATCTGTTCGGCCGTCGCCCGCGGACCCATACCGGTCGTCTCGACCCAGAAGATGGCGAAGATGCCGCCGCCGATGATCATGAAGGTGAGATCGACGCCGATCCGCACCATGATCATCCACGGTTCGGCCGTCGTCTGGCCGAGCCACCACATCCAGTCCGCCGGCGAGTAGATCGGTGCGAGATAGTAGAACAGACCGCTGACCGGTTCGGCAAAGCCCTGCTCGGAGCCGGTGTAGTTGCCGAGCCAGGCCGGCATGCTGGCCCACTGTGCGTTGAGGATCCGACCGATGAACTGGATGTTCGCCTGCAGTGCGCGAACGAGAATCATCGGCAGGACGCTCGCGTAGATGAGCTTCACGGGGAAGCGACCACGGGCGCCCTTCACGCGTGAGTGACTCAGCGGAATCTCGACGCGGACGGACTCGGCGTAGACGACGATCGCGAAGATGAAGATCGTCGTGAAAAGCGCGAGAATGCCGTTTGCGCCGTCGGCCAGGATGTAATCCGACAGCCCGGCCTGTGTCAGCGGCGAGCCGGTTTCGATCTCACCGATGATGACGTTGTACCAGTAGGCCAAAAAGCCGTGCTGGCCGGTCAACGACTGCCAGCCGATGAAGCCACCGATGAGGCGCTGGCTCACGCCGGCGATAATGAACAGACCGATACCGGAACCGACGCCCCACTTCGAGATGACCTCGTCCATGTAAAGGATCAGACAGCCACCGATGAAGATCTGGAAAAACATGACCCAGCCGAGGGCCGAGGTACTGATCCCGAGACCGGCCGCAACCTCCGGACTCGGCTGGAGGAAGCCGGCGAAGACCATCGGCATCGCGGTCAGCGCCGTCATCACGATGACGAGCAGCTTCTGGAGGCCCTGATACAGCGCCTGATCGCGCGGGTTGCTGTCGGTGTCGAGACCAAGCAGATTCGCTCCACCGAGCAGCTGCAGCACGATGGATGCGGTGACGATCGGGCCGATCCCGACCTGCATCAACGATCCCTGTTCTCCTGCGAGAATCGTCCGGAACTGTCCGAATATGTCCTGACCTTCTCCCATTCCGTAGATCCCGACGTTGGTCAGGAAGAAGTACAACACGAGCACACCGGCTGTCCAGCCGAGTTTCCGACGGAACGGAACGTGTCCCGTCGGCCGTTCGACGGCCGGCATGCGCGTCAGTACCGGTTCGGCGGCCTCCTTCCAGCTCATTTACGCTTCCTCGTTGTCCTCGTCGGTTGTATCTCTGTTGGCTTCGGCCCGTTCCGTCAGGACCGCCTCACCGCCGGCGGCTTCGAGCGCCTCGCGTGCGTTCTCCGAGAAATCGTCGGCGACGACCGTCAGCTCGTTGTGAACCTCCCCGGCACCGAGAAGCTTCACGCGATCCAACTCGTGGCCGTCCTCGACGACGTCTCTGACGTCGATCTCGAAGCCGTCGTCGGTCTCCGTTGCGACACCCTCTGCCGCGAGGACGACGACGTCCTCGTCGAGTTCACGCAGGTTGATCGTCTCGACCGACGTGTCGGTCTTCTGTGGGCGCTTGAACCCTGACTTGCCGAGCGGTTCGTGGTTGTGGAACTCGTGTTTGTCGCGTCCCGCGGCTCCGCGTCCGCCTCTGTGGCCTGCACCACGGCGGTTTTTGTGCGTGCCGCCGCCGTGCGTCCGGGACCCGCGCTGTCGTTTTTTCTTGTTGCTCATTATCGCATACTCCGAAGGAGCTTGTCGATCTCCGCTGTCGTGTGTTTGCCGAGCTGTCCGCCTTCCACCGTCGGATGTTTGACACCGTCGTGACCGCCCCGCGGCGGGTGAAGCCGCAGCGTCGGCGAGAGGCCGACGTCCTGCAGCTTCGTCTCCTCCGCGAGCAGTGCCTCCGCGAGGGACTCGACGTCGTCGTAGTCGGTGTTTGCCGCCACCCACTCGTCGTCGACGTCGGCGTCTCCCTCCGCTGGTTCGCCGCGCCGCCGGAGCAGTGTCGCGAGGACAGCTGCCGACGGCTCGCCGTGGGCGACCCAGTCGTTGACCTTCGTCACCATGCCCTCGTAGGTGTCCGTCTCCGGCACCAGCGTCGCGTGGTTGACGCGGTGGAGGTTCAACATCCCGAGCGTGTCTCTGACGCCTTCACTCTGGTTTACCTCGCCACGAAGCTGGACGATCGCCTTCATTCCTGTGCCTCCTGTCGAACCTGTCGGGTTCGCTCCGGAATCCGTGATTCCGAGGCGTTCTGTAGCGCGTTGTACGTCGCCTTCGCGAGGTTGACCGTCGTCCGGGTGTTGCCGTGTGACTTCGTCCAGGCGTCCTCGACACCGGCGAGTTCGAGGACGTGTCGGACGGTCGGGGCTGCCGCGAGCCCGAGCCCTCGCGGAGCCGGTTCCAGTTCGACCTCGACGGAGCCGGCCTTGCCCGTCGTTCGACGCATCAGTGAGTTGCGTCCGCCGGGGCGGTCCTCCCAGGAGCCCGATCCGAGCGGCACGTCGACGACGTTCAGCTTCGCCACGTCGATTGCCTTCTGGATCGCGCCGCCGACCTGATCGTCCCGGCCCTGTGCGTAGCCGACGAACCCATCACGGTTGCCGACGACGACCACACACCGGAACTTCACCCGGCGACCGGAGTCGGTCATCCGCTGGACCATGTTGATGTCCAGCACCTCGTCTTCCATGCCCGGCAGGAGCTTGTCGACGATCTCCGGCTCCTTCAGCGGAAGCCCCGAGTTCAGGGCGTCCCGCATCGTGGTGATCTCTTCGTCCTGTACCTTCCGTCCGAGCCGCGTCTGCGGCTCCCATCCATTACTCATAGTTCATCCTCCAGGGTCGCCCGAACGGAGTCGAAATGCTCGGGCAGTTCGGTCGCGTCGAAATCGCCGCTGTAGAGGCCGTCCTGTCGTTCGGCGTACTCCGCGATGTGAACGCCACGGGTCCGATCCCACTCGGCGAACACATCGTCGTTGTGCGGGATTTCGACGCCCGCGTCGATTGCACCTTCCTGTACTGCAAACACCTTGTTCCCGGGGGTAGCCGTGTTGAGTCCGATGTCGAGGACCGCCTCCTCGATTCCGGCCTCGACGGCCCGAAGTCCGGCCAGGAATCCGGTCAGATACGCCGCCGGCAGGTTGCCGGTCGGTGCCTCCCAGCCGTACTCCGAAAGATCGGCCGAGGAGGCGGCTGCGACCGTTTCGTCGCCGTCGGTTCCGGTCACGATCAGCTGCGCCCTGGTGTGGTTGTTGCTCTTTCGAGCGACCAGTCGGGGTTTCCCGGATTTCAGCAGGCGCAACCTCTGGTGGTAGTTCGTCCGTGCCTCGCGGCGTCGCCGCATCGGCACCTTGTATCGTGGTCCTGTTGCCATCAGTTTTCACCTCGTTCCGCAATGTACCGCTTCAGATCCGCAACGCTGTCGAACTCGCCGCCGCTTGCCATGTCGTACAGCTCGCGGTACGTCGAGCGATCGATCTCGCCGTCGTCGCGCAACTGCCGCAGCGTCTTCCGCTGTGCGCGAATCTGGCTTCGCCATTTGTCCTTCGTGTTCTCCCGTGCGCCGGCCTTTCCTTTGCGGCTGCCGTGGCCCTTCTTGTGACCGTAGGCACGCTTTTCGGCGCGCTTTCGGGCCTTGCCACGAGAGTTTCCGCGTGCTTCCTCTGCCTCGATCAGTCCCTCGTCGATCAGATCTCGGACATCTTCGCGGGTGATCGCCTCCGCGATCTCTCCCTGTGCATCCGGATCGAGCCAGATTCGGTTCTCGCCGACACCGAGTTCGTCCGCTGCGAGTCGCTTCTGTGCCTTCAGATCGGTCATTCTTCGACCTCCATTTCGACGTAGGTCGGGTTGAGGACGCGAATACCGCGGTCCTCGGCTTCGTCTTCGATTCGTTCCCGCTTGCGGGCACCGACCGTCGAGCCGATCCGAACCGCCTCGCGGTCACCATCGACGCCCTCTAGGTCGTCGACGTTCTCCACGCGGACCTCCTCGAAGCCGCTCGGGTGTTTGCCTCGAACGGCCTTCGGCGTCCGGAAGCCGGCCTCGACCGTGTCGCCCTTGCCCTTGATTCCGCGGCGTTGCTTCGAGAGGTTGCCGCGCGGGCGGCGCCACGACGTCGGCGTCCGCTTCTTTTTGTGGTAGTCCTGCCGGTTGAACTGGGGTTTACCCTCCGAGTGTCGCTGGGTGAGCAGTCGCTTCTCCTCGTCGCTCAACTCGGGCGTCTTGTCGGCCAATCCTCGTGGCCGGAGTTCCGTCTCGACGTCCTCCTCGACCTCGGCTTCGTCTTCGACCTCTGCTTCGGCCTCCTCGTCGACCTCCAGTTCACCGACGTCGGCTTTGATTCGGGTGGCGAGTGCCTGTCCGATGCCGTCGATTTCGACGAGTTCGTCCGTCGATGCGAGACGAACGTCGTCGACCGTCTCGTAGCCGGCCTCGGCGAGTGCCTTCGCCTTGCCTTCGCCGACGCCGCCGATGTCGGTCAACTCCTCGTAGGTGTCTGCCTCGTCGGCCTCGGCCTCGGATTCCTCCGATTCGTCGGCGTCGGGCCCGACGTCTTCGACCTCGAGGCCGCCGACGTCGCCCTTGATACGGGCCGCGAGTGCCTGCCCGATTCCGTCGACGTCCGCCAGTTCGTCCTGGGTGGCCGAACGCAGATCCTCGACGGTCTCGTAGCCGGCCTCGGCGAGCGTCGCCGCTTTCTCCTCGTCGATGCCTCCAACGTCGGTCAACGCCTCGTGTTCGCCCTCGTTTTCGTCTGTCATTAGACCTCACCTCTGTCCGGCGTTTCGGTGATGTAGACGCCGTCCTGGAAGACGCGGGTGTCCTTGTCTTTGACCCGCGTCAACTGCTCGATCGCGGCGGCGGTCTGTCCGACGTCCTCGATCGACGGTCCGCTGACCGTCAGCAGTTCGCCGTCGATCTCGACGTCCGTGTCTCCGAGGATCGCCGTCCGCCGGGCCGATTTCTCACCGAGGAAGTTGTCGATGACGACCTCGTCGCCCTCGACGGACACCTGCATCGGGAAGTGAGAGTAGAACACTTCCATCTCGTAGCTCCAGCCCTCGGTGACCCCGTGGATCATATTCTCGATGTGGCTCTCGAAGGTTCCGACCGTCGCCTTCGTCTTTGCGTCTTCTGCTTTCGTCTCGATTACGACGGTTCCCTCTTCGACCGTGACGTCGATGTCGGGGTACCAGAGGCGCCGCGTGACGCTTCCGTTGTCCCCCTCGATCGTCACCTCGAGGTGATCCATCGTCGCCGTGACCTCGTCTGGAATTGGTATTTCGACTCGCATTGTCAGTATACGTATGCGATCACCTGGCCACCGATGCCCGCATCGCGGGCCTCGTAGTGGCTCATGATGCCGTGGCTCGTGGTGACGACGAGCGTCCCGTAGTCTCGGGCGGGCAGGAACCGCTTTTCCCACCGCTCGAACTCGTCGGCACCCGCCGAATAGCGGGGTTTGACCGCGCCACAGCTGTTGATCGCGCCTTTCAGTTCGACCTCGAATCGTCCGGCTTTGCCGTCGTCGACGTAGCCGAATCCATCGATGTACCCGCGGTCATAAAAGACCTCGAGTACCTCTCCGATTTCGTTCGAGGCGGGCTGTATCGTCTGTTCTAGGTGGCCGACGCTCTCGGCGTTGTCGAGTCCCGAAAGCGCACTCGCCAGTGGATCGTTGTCTGCCATCGTTAGCTGTACTTTTTGAATCCCATGCCGCGTGCGACCTCTCGGAAGCACTGTCGACACAGCCAGATGTCGTACTTTCCGACCAGTCCCTGCTCTCTGCCGCAGCGCTTGCAGGATTCGAGTTGACCGGTTCGCTTTGCGGCCTGCTCTCCTGTCTCGTCTGGTTCCTCGCTCATTCGTCGTCTTCCTCCGTTACCGTCACGTCGTAGTTCGCTTCGATGAACGCGACGGCATCGTCTGCGTTCAGTCGGTGTCTCGACGGAATCGGCCGCGAGACCTTGTCGCGCTTCCGAACCCGGTAGCCCGGGCGGACGAGATTGACCGTCACGTCCAGCCCGTAGATCCCGATCGAGGGATCGTACTCCTGACTCGGGAAGTCCGTGTGTTCCTCGACGCCGAAGCTGAAGTTGCCGGTGTCGTCGAACTGCGTCGCCGAGAGTTCGACGATCGGCAGCGATTTCTCGAGGAACGCCTCGGCGTCCGCGCCGCGGAGCGTCACCTTCGCACCGATCGGATCGCCCTGCCGGATGCCGAACTCCTGGATCGTTCGATCCGCGGTCGTTCGAACCGGTTCCTGACCGGCGACCTCGCCGAGGATCTCCTCGGCCTGTGCGAGCGGCTCACCGCCGCGACCGACGCCCATGTGGACGACGACCTTCTCGACCGTCGGCTCCCGCATCTCGTGGAACTCACCTTCCGCTTCGGAGCTCATTCGTCGTCACCTCCGTCGTCGTCGACGAAGTTCTCGTCGATCACGACCACGTACTCCTCGACCGTCTCGAAGCGCTCCTCGCCGTCTGCGATCAACACGTTGTTGGCCGACGAGCCGGGCGTGACCTGAATTTCGTCGATCTCGCCGATTCGACCGGCGTGACTGCCGCGAACGGCCGTTGCGAGTGCCCCTTCCTCGTAGACGAAGTGGGCGACGACCTCGCCAGTGTCGTTGTCGATGACGATCGAGTCGTTCGGCGTGTACGGCGTCTCGCCGTCGACGAGCAGCGTCTCGCCGTTGTGCAGCGACAACTGCGTGTCGCCGCCGGGAACGTTCGTCTTTCCGACGACCTTTCCGAGCTTCGATCCGGCTGCGTCGGCGTCGATCGGCGTCAGGGCGAGTCGTCCACCCTCGTTCGGGAAGACACGGTAGTACTCGTCGCGCTCCTGAAACGCCAGGATGTCGAACATTCCGACCGGCTGCCGTTCGTCGGACACCGCCGTTCCGTTAATGAGGACGTTGTCCTCGCCGAGTGCGTAGCGGGCTTCCTTCTTCGAGTCGGCGTAACCGAGCACGTCCCGAAGCACGATGAGAAGTGGAACGCCGTCCTCGCCGTGTGGGCCGGCTCCGGCCTTCGTCGTGTAGGTTTCCTCCTTCCGTTCGACCGGCCAGGAGTTCGGTACCGAGAGTCGTTTTTGATGTCTCGTCATTCTTCGTCCTCCGTGTCGTCGGCAACGTCTGCGCCCGATTCGTGATCGGCTTCGAGTCGCTGCTGTCGTCGACTGTCGGAGAGATCCAGCGTCATCACCTGAAGATTGCTGGCGTCGAGTGCCCGTGGCACCTCTTCGCCGTCGGCCGTCTCCAGTGTCACGTCCTCGACGTGAATCTCCGCGGCACGGAGATCGACGGTGACGACCTCGCCGGACTCACCGGCGAAGTCGCCGCGCTGGATCTCCACCGTATCGCCCGCGTTGACGCGGACGCTCCGCTGGCCGTACTTCTCTCGAAGCTCCGGCGACAGCGGTGCACGAACCTGCTTGTGCCGCTCGTGCAGCGACGCAGTGTTGCGTCTCTTTCGCTGTTTGTGTGGTTGTTTCGTCATGTTATACGATGATCGTTGCCGCGCTTGCGATGCTTCCGAACCGCTCTGCGACCTCCCGAGCGATCGGACCCTTCAGTTCGGTTCCGCGGGGATCTTCGTTCTCGTCGACGATCACCGCCGCGTTGTCCTCGAACTTCAGCCGCGTGCCGTCCGGTCTGCGGATCGGCTTGCGCTGACGGATGATGACCGCTTCCAGCACCTGCCGCCGCATCTCCGGCGTTCCCTTCGTGACCGAGACGGTCACTTTGTCGCCGAGTCCGGCCTTCGGGTGACGGTTCTTCGTCCCCGAGTACCCGGAGGTGGAGATCACCTTCAGTTCCCGGGCGCCGGTGTTGTCGGCACAGGTGACGAGTGAGCCCTTCTCGAGGCCCTGGGTCACGTCTGCGTTGAGTGCCTGCATCAGGCCTCACCTCCGTCCGTGATCCGCTCGACGACGACGTGTGATTTCGTCTTCGAGAGCGGTCGCGTCTCTGCTATCTTCACGTCGTCGCCGACCGAAAGCGGCTCCAGTACCTCCGGCACGTGGGCCGGAATCCGCGACCGACGCTTCATCAGTCGGTCGTATTTCGGTACGTTGACGTCGTACTCTCGTTCGACGACGACGGTGCGATCCATGTCTGTCGAGACGACGGTCCCCTCGATGACCTGCCCACGGACGGGCAGATCCCCATAAAAGGGACACGTCTCGAAGTCGTACTCCTCCGGATTCTCTGGTTCCGGAGGCTGTGTTACGTCCAATCCTATTGCCATAGTGAACCTCCTCGTGTTTCGGTGCGTCTGGCCGGCCGTGCGACGAGCCGTTCGCCCTCGATACGGACCCGAACCGTCTCGGAATCGTCCGCCGTGAGTTCGAACCGGAACGTCGATCCCGCCTTCGGCACCTGTTTGATCCCCGACTCCGTCGCCACGATCAGCGTGTTCGTCGTCTCGTCTCGAACCCGGCCGGTGAGCCCGACCAGATCCCGATTCGACGACTCGACGACCCCGACGGACAACCCGGCGAGTTCGTGACGAGGGAGCGTTTCGGGGATCATTCCTCGAAGTCGCCCTCCTCTCGCTGGATCGTCTTGATCCGGGCGATCGTCTTCCGGAGTTCGCTGATTCGCCCCGGGTCCTCCGGGGCACCACCGGCGGCCTGGATGGCCTTGGCGTTCAGCAGCTCCGTCTGTAGCTGTTCGAGCTCTGCGTCCCGCTCTGCGGGCGTCATGTCACGAATCTCGTCGACGTGAATGATCGCCATTATTCGTCATCCTCCTCGGACTCCATCTCTTCGACGAGCTCTGCGGCCTCGGATTCGACGTCCTCGTCGAGCGTCTCTTCCTCGGGCGGCGTGAACTCGACTTCCTCTTCGTCGTCGTCGACCGCCGTCTCCTCGGGAACCTCTTCGACTGCCTCCTCGACCGTCTCTTCGACGGCGTCCGTCTCCGCCGTCTCGGCGTCCGTCTCGTCGGTGGCCTCGTCGGCTTCGGGTTCGAGCAGTTCCTCGACGTCGCCTTCCGGCTCCTCGATGAAGTCCTCGATTTCGGCGTCCTCGGCGACCTTGAAGTCGTCGGGGAGTTCGGCATTCGGCGGGATGATCTTCACTTGAACGCCGATCGTTCCGAGTTTCATCACCGCGGTCCCGACACCGCTGTCGACGATCGTCTCCGCGGGTTCGCCGTTGTGCTTGATGTAGCCACGGTTGAACTTCTCGACGCGCGAGCGAGCGCCCGTGACCTTCCCCGAGAGGATGATTTCGGCGCCCAGCGCGCCGGATTCCATGATTCGATCGATCGTCGTGTGGCCGGCCTTCCGGAAGTACCACCCTCGTTCGAGGGCGTTTGCGAGCCGATCGGCGACGATCTGTGCGTTCAGATCCGGTTCCTCGACCTCCTGGACGTCGATCTGGGGGTCTTCGAGGTTGAACCGCTCTTCGAGTTCCGTCGTGATCTTCCGGATGTTCTTTCCACCCTTTCCGATCACCATTCCGGGCTTTTCGGCCTTGAGCACGATCTGTGTGCCCATCGGCGTCTTGGCGACGTCCATGCCGCCGTACCCGGCGCGGGCGAGTTCGTCCGCGAAGAACTCGTCGATCTGTGTCCGCTGGAGGCCGTCGTGGATGAACTGGTGTTCGTCCGCCATCAGTCCTCACCCTCCGGCTGTTCGAGGATCAACTCGACGTCGACCTGTGGCGTGTTCCACGGCGAGGCCCGACCCATCGCCCGGGGCTTTCGGCCCTGGGACTCGCCGACCTTGTGGGCGGCAACGTGGTGGATCGTCATCTCCTCGCCGTCGAAGCCCTGATGCTCGGCGTTGTTGATCGCGTTTTCGAGCAGATCGAGGAAGGCCTTCGAGGCCTTCTCCGGGTAACGGCCGGCATCCCAGCCGTCGATGTCATTTCGATGCCCGACACCGGAGTTGTGGGATTTAAACGGCACCGAACGCTCGCCGTCGATCACGGCTTCGAGGTACTCGACCGCGTCGCCGGCCGTCTGTCCCTTGATCTCCTTTGCGATTTCCTTGCTGTGCTTGTGGCTCATGTGACGCTCTCGGAGCATGGCTTTCGCCGTCGTCTCCGGGTCCGCGTCGACGCTGTAGCTGATTCCCATTATTTGAGTGGCACGAACTTTGAGGAGCGGGTTGCGCCGATGCCGGCCTGTCCGTGTTCGACCGACGTTCGTGTGAGCTGGAACTCGCCGAGATAATGTCCGATCATCTCGGGTTCGACCTCGACGCGCTCGAAGCTCTGCCCGTTGTGGACCGCAAACGTCAGTCCGACCATCTCCGGCAGGATCGGCATATCCCGCAGGTGTGTCCGGATCGGATCGTTCGCGGTTTCTTCCTCGCCACGATTTCGGGCCTTCTCGAGTAGCTTCTCGTGCTCCGTCGACAGTCCCCGCTCGATACTTCGCCGCTTTCGTGCGGGTAGCAGTTCCGCGACCTCCTCGACGCTCATGTCCTGCAACTCCTCGAGCGTGTAGCCACGGTAGGTGAACTCTCCCTCGTGGCCGATCTTGTACTCTGAACTCATTCTCGTCCTCCTTTGCCGCCACGACCCGTCCGGCGCGAGGAGATGTCCCCGACCTTCCGGCCCGGCGGCGCGTTCCGCGAGATGCTCTTTGGCTTCCCGGGATGCTGTCGGCCACCGCCACCGAATGGGTGGTCGACCGCGTTCATCGCAACGCCACGCACCGTCGGATACTTCGACCCTCGGGCGCGCATCTTGTGGTGTTTGTTTCCGGCCTTGACGAACGGCTTCTCCGTCCGTCCACCGCCGGCGACGACACCGATCGTCGCACGAGCCTCCGGCGACAGTCGCCGGACTTCGCCGCTCGGCAACTCGACGACCGCCGCATTTCGGTCGTGGGTCATGAGCGTCGCCGAAACCCCCGACGCGCGGGCGAACTTCCCGCCGTCGCCGGGCTGTCGTTCGACGTTACAGACCGGCACGCCCTCGGGAATCTCCGCAAGCGGCAGCGTGTTGCCGGGTTTGATCTCCGCCGAGACGCCGACCTGAATCGTGTCGCCGACGGCGATGCCCTCCGGTGCGAGGACGAGCCGTCGGTCGCCGTCGTCGAACTGGACGTCGGCAAGCGGTGCCGACCGCGCGGGATCGTGTTCGATGTCGACGACCTCGCCGGCGATCACGTCGCCGTCTTCGACCTTCCGGTGTGACAGCTCTGCTTTGTATCGGTGCGACGGGGCACGGAACGTCGGTGTTCCGCGTCCGCGTCGTTGTCCCTGAATGCGTCGTCCCATGCTCAGAACACCCCAATTCTGGATGCGACTTCCTGTGCGTCGTCGTCGGGCGACAGCGTGACCGTCGCCTTTTTCATTCCGTTCATCGCCATCTGTGTGTTCACCTTCTCGACGCCGACGTCGAACTGTGTCTCGACCGCCTCGGCGATGTCCGGCTTCGCCGCCTCCGGCTGGCAGACGAACTGGAGTTTGTTCTCGAAGTCCATGTCGTTCATCGCCTTCTCGGTCACGAGCGGGTGGACGATCGTCATCGATCGGCCACCTCCTCGATCGCGCTTTCGGTGTACAGCGTCAATCGCCCGGCTGCGGTTCCGGGGGCGAGATCCTCCGTGTTGACCTCGGCGGCCGTCGTCACGTCGACACCCGGCAGATTCCGGGCGGCGAGCGACGGTTCGTCGGTCGTGACGACGAGCAGCGACGACGGCTGGGTGTACTTCCGACCACGGGTCGTCCCGCGTCCGGCCCGCACCGTCTTACCCTCCTCGGCGCGGACGACGTCGTCGTGCACACCGAGGGCCTCGAGCACATCGACTGCCTCCGTCGTCTTGATCAGGTCCTCGAAGTCGTCGGAGACGACGAGCGGAATCTCGACGTCGTCGTCGAAGTCGTGACCTCGCTCGCGGACGCGCTCTTCGCTTGCGGTGGCTGCGAGTGCACTCCGCGTGGCGAGTTTCCGCTCCTTCGTGTTGATCTTCTGTCCGCGGTCGGTCTCTGCCTTCGGCGGGTGAGCCGCACGGCCCGAGACGGCCTGTGGGACCTCACGCGCACGCCCGTCCTGACGGGGGACGTGTGCTCGTCCGCGGCCGCTGCCGAAGGATTCCGCCGGTGTCCGCAGCCCGGCGTACTCGTCGGTTCCGCTGTCCTGCTGTCGATTGGCCTGTGCGGCGACGACGGCGCGTTTGATCAGATCGGGCCGGTAGGTGGTCTCGAAGACCGCCGGTAGCTCGATCTCGCCTGCGTCGTCGCCCTCTAGGTTGCGTACTGTTGCCTTCATAGCTTATCCCTGATTTGACTCCGTGGAGACGTACCGAAGCTCCGGATCGAGCCGGGGCTGGTCCGCCGGTCGGACGGCCGGCCGGAACCGAACGAGCCGCTTGTTCGGACCCGGAACCGAGCCCTTCACGAGGGCGTAGGAGCCGTCGACCTCGCCGTAGTTGACGAAGCCACCGTCCGGGGTGACCTCGTCGTCGCCGAGAGCGAGCAGCCGCTTGTTCAGCTCCGTTCGCTGGTGGTAGCCGGTCTGGCCCTGCTGGGGCACCGTCGACCGGACCCGGGAGGGGTTCCACGGACCGAGGTTGCCGATCCGTCGACGCCAGCCCTGGCGTGCGTGTTTGCCCTTCCGCTTTTGGACGCCCCACCGCTTGACGGGGCCCTGGGTTCCTTTGCCCTTCGTGACGCCGGCGACGTCCGCGTACTCGCCGGCCCGGAACACGTCCGTGACGGCGTGTTCGCCGCCCTCATCGAGCAGCTCGAGGGCGAAATCGAGCTTGTCCTCGGCCGAGCCGCCGCCGACGCGCGTCTCCATGACGTCGGGCCGTTTCTTCGGAACGCTCGAGAGCCCACGCGGGACGGTGTGCGTGATGACGCGGAGGTCGGCGACGTCGCCGGCCTCGACTGCCTCCCGGATCGTGGTCTCTGCGTTCTCGTCCTGTCCGTCTGGGACGGAAAGTGCCCGCGACAGATCCTCGTGGACGTCGTTGCTGTCGGCCCACAGCTCTGTCATCGGTCGCTTTCCGTACGGTGTGTCTTCGTAAGCTCGAACGGCGACAGCCCGCATCGGCGGGGTCTCGACGACGGTTACGGGGACCGTCTCCTCGGTCCCTTCCCGGGGGGAGTTCGGCTCGTCGTTGATCGCAACGACGTGACTCATACCGGCCTTGTAGCCGGCAAAGCCCTGAAGCCCCGGCTGTCCGTCGTCGTCCGGCCATGAGGAAAACCGCGGGACCTCACTGGCCGCCCGACTCCGGGGGCTGAATCCCATCGAGCCTTTTCGTGGTGTGCTTGGTTGTGGCATCTCTGTCTCACTCCAGTGTGAGCGGCGAGAGCGTGGCGAACAGCGCTTCTTCCGTTCGCACGACCTCACTGCCCTGATTTGGAACCGTATTGAGCCAAAGGTCGAACCGGGTGTCGTCGCGCTGTGTCCCTTCGCTGCCCGCCGTCTCCGGCGGTTCGCAGTCGAGTATCTCCGGCAACCCCCGTGTCGGGGCGCCGAAGGCGACGGTCATCCCGTCGTCG
>JARWGK010000038.1:0-14437 GCA_040409725.1 Natronomonas sp. | reverse complement strand
CATCGATGAAAAACACCCGGCGGATCGACGGCCTGCGGCCGTCTCACCGCCGGTGAGTGGCTGGACCGCTATTTTATTTAATGGAGTTGTGTGAATCGAACAAACCAGCAACTATATTTAAAAATAGAGAGAAGCCGAACGCTTTTGTCGATTGGCATCACTCGAACAGTCGTGCAGTTCGGTGTCGACGAGGCAGGGAAGGGTCCCGTCCTCGGATCGATGTTCGCCGCGGCCGTCCGTGCAGACCCGTCGGTGCTTCCGGACGGCGTCGACGACTCGAAACGGTTGAGCGACGAGAATCGAGAGCGACTCGCGGCGAAGCTTCGATCGGACTCCCGAATCGACGTCGGGATCGCAGAGATCACGGCGACGCGCATCGACGGCGAGGCGGACATGAACACGCTGACCGTTGCCGCCCACGCCGAAGCCGTTGCTCCGATCGTCGAGGACGGGGACGTCGGGGTCTGTGACGCGGGCGACGTCGACGCAGGTCGCTTCGCCCGCCGCGTCGGGGATCGGATCGACGCCGAGGCGGTGGTTCGGGCCAGCCACGGCGCAGACGCCGAGGAGCCACTCGTCTCTGCGGCGAGCGTGATCGCAAAGAGCGCCCGCGAGCGACACGTCAGTGTCCTCTCGGAGCGATACGGCGACGTCGGGAGTGGGTATCCGAGCGATCCGACGACGCGAACGTTTCTCCGGGAGTATCTCGAAGCAAACGGCGAGTTACCGCCGCCGGCCCGGCGCTCTTGGAGCACCTGTGCCGACCTCCGCTCGGCGGCCGAGCAGTCCGACCTCGGCGAGTTCTGAATCGGGATCGGTCGCCGGATCCCATCGCCGTGGATATTTAACGGAGTCCGGAGAATGGCGTGTATGGATCGCACCGAATTCGCCGGTCTGATCGATCACACGGTTCTGGGACCGGAAGCAACAGCGGAGGCGGTCGCCGAGGCCGTCGACGCCGCAGCCGAATACGGCATGAACGTCTGTGTTCCCCCCTACTGCGTCGAGTCGGCGGCCGACCGACAGCCGGCGGTGACGCTCGTGACCGTCTGTGATTTCCCACACGGACACGGGACCTGTGAAACGAAGGAGTTCGAAGCCGAACACGCCTGGAAGAGTGGTGCCGACGAGATCGATCTCGTCTGCAGCGTCGGGCGAGTGAAAGGCGGCGATCTGGAAGCCGTCCGTGAGAACATCGAACGCGTCACGGCCTGTGTTCCGATACCGGTGAAGGTGATCGTCGAGGCACCGCTGTTGTCGGAATCGGAGCTCCGAGCGGTGTGTGAAATCGCCGCAGAGGCGGACGCGAGCTACCTGAAGACCGCGACGGGATTCAACGGCGGCGGTGCGACCGTCGAGGACGTACGGATCATGTCCGAGTATCTGCCGGTGAAGGCAAGCGGTGGCATCGAGGACTTCGAGACGGCGGTCAGGATGCTCGACGCCGGAGCCGAACGAATCGGTGCCTCGAGCGGTGTCGAAATCGTCGAGGGATTCGACGCCGACGCCGTCTGATTCCGGAAAGCGTCGGGCTTTTGACCGGCGACCTGCTATCGAAGGTACCGATGGCCACGTACCACATCGAGACGTACGGCTGTACGTCCAACCGGGGTGAGAGTCGGCAGATCGAGCGTGCACTCCGCGATGCCGGCCACCGATCCGTCGAGGGGCCGAAGGAGGCAGACGTGGCTATCCTCAACACCTGCACCGTCGTCGAGAAGACCGAACGGAACATGCTCCGGCGGGCCGAGGAACTCGCATCTGAAACCGCCGATCTGATCGTTACGGGCTGTATGGCCCTCGCACAGGGCGAGGAGTTCGCCGACCTCGACGCCGAGGTGCTCCACTGGGAGGACGTTCCGACGGCGGTGACGAACGGCGAGTGTCCGACGCCGACGCCGGACGCGGAGCCGGTTCTCGACGGACTCGTCGGCATCCTGCCGATCGCTCGTGGGTGTATGTCGAACTGCTCGTACTGTATCACGAAGTTCGCCACCGGGCGGGTCGATTCACCGTCCATCGAGGAGAACGTCGAGAAGGCGCGGGCGCTGGTTCATGCCGGCGCAAAGGAGATTCGCGTGACCGGACAGGATACCGGCGTCTACGGCTGGGACGACGGCCGTCGGAAGCTTCCGGAGTTACTCGATCGAATCTGTGACATCGACGGCGAGTTCCGCGTCCGACTCGGGATGGCAAACCCAGGCGGTGTCCACGGGATACGGGAAGATCTGGCGACCGTCTTCGCGGAAAACGAGGAGCTGTACAACTTCATTCATCTGCCGGTGCAGTCCGGCAGCGACGAGGTGCTCGAAGCGATGCGGCGACAGCACCGAATCGGGGAGTTTCGGGAGATCGTCGACACGTTCGATGCGATCCTCGGGGAGTGGACGCTTTCGACGGACTTCATCGTCGGATTCCCGACCGAAACCGACGCCGACCACGAGCAGTCGATGGAGTTGCTCGCGGAGATCCGCCCCGAGAAGGTGAACGTCACCCGGTTCTCGAAGCGGCCGGGAACCGACGCCGCCGACATGAAGGGACTCGGCGGGACGAAAAAGAAGGAACGCTCGAAGGAGATGTCGGCGCTGAAGCGGGAGATCGTCTCCGGCGTCCACGAGTCGATGGTCGGAGAAACGCGCGAGGTACTGGTCGTAGAGGAGGGAACCGGTGACTCCGTGAAGTGCCGCGATCGAGCCTACCGGCAGGTGATCGTCACCGACGCCGAACGGAAGGGTGTCGAACTCGGGGACACGCTCACAGTCGAAATCACCGGCGCAGAGCCGGTGTACTGCTTCGGACGTCCGGTCTGACCGACGCACAAGCGCTTCTCACTCGGGTGCGTCCTTCCATTCGCCGATTCCGGCCGGATCGAGATGGAGGTGAACGTCCCCGACGTCGTCCATCTCCCGTAGCGACCGGACGAGTTCGGTTTCGATGTCGTGGGCTTCGACGAGCGTCAACTCGCGATCGACCTCGACGTGTGCTTCGACCTCCAGGACGGTTCCGTCGTAGAACACGACGAGATCGTGGACGCCCTCGACCGCCGGGTGATCGTGGAGACGGCGTCGGATCTCGGCGCGCTGGCGCTGTGACGGCGCGGCGCCGACGATGTAGCTCAGGTTTTCACGCCCGATTTCGACGCCTTGGGAGACGACGAGCAGACTCACGAGCGCGCCTGCGGCGGCATCGAGCGTCGGAAATCCGAAGAAAACGCCGACGATACCGACCAATGCGGCGACCGACGTGTAGATGTCGTTGAGACAGTCGACGGCGAGTGCATCCAGCGCCGCGGAATCGACCGTCTCGTTGATTCGCATCGTATACCAGTACACGACGTACATATCGATCATCGCAAACAGCAACGCGCCGACGAGGAGTGGACTGAAGACGACCTCCGGCGTGCCGATCAATCCGAGCACCGACTCATACAACAGGTTGAATCCGAGCAACACGATGACGACGGCGACGAACAGTGCGGCGAGGGGTTCGACGCGCTGGTGGCCGTGTGGATGGGCTTCGTCGGGGGCATCGTACACCGTCCGTCCCCAGATCAACACCACGAGACTTGCGACGAGATCGGCGACGGAGTGTGCCGCATCGGCGAGCAGTGCGATCGACCCGAAGAGCAATCCTGCGGTGGCCTCGACGAGGATCTTCGCGGCGTTGCCGACGACGTTTACGACGGTTGCCTTGCTGAACCCTCGGCGGGCCGTGTCGGCTTCGAGCCCTGCTGCCGTGGCCGCCGCGTCGCTCATACACGCTCCTTCGTGGGAACTGACTTAAATAACCGCTATCGCTCGGCGGACAGCCGAACCGGGTCGTCGTCTCCCGTCGTCTCCGCCGCCGGGAGGTCGGCAAACGCCTCCCGGAGTCGGTCGTAGGTTTCGGCGACCGCTTCGACGATCAGCTTCGTATCGCTGATGGTGGCCATGAAGTTGGTGTCGCCGTGCCACCGCGGAACGACGTGTGTGTGGACGTGGTCGTCGATCGATCCACCGGCTGCCTCGCCGAGGTTGCAGCCCATGTTGACGCCGTCGGGCTCGAAGGCGGCCTCGAAGGCGTCGAGACAGTGCTGTTTGAGCCTCGCGTGAGCAGCCAGTGTCTCGGCCGATAGATCCCGGAAGTCACCCGTGTGTGTTCGCGGAATAACCATGACGTGTCCGGGGTTGTACGGGTAGTTGTTCAGGAGGACGAAGGCTCGATCGTTTTCGGCGACGACGAGTGACTCCCGTCCGGAATCCCACTCGGGGAGGACACAGAACGGACAGCCGTCGATCGCCGATTCCTCGCGTTCGACCCACTCGATGCGCCACGGTGCGAACAGTCGATCCATGCCCTCACTCCGACTGGGCGGCGGTTAATGCTGTCCACCTGCGAAAGAAGTATATAAATATTTCGGCCGTTCACGCGAGAGAAGAATCGTTTAATCGGCCGATTTCGGCCGCCCCGGACGAATCTGCGGCGATTTCGGCACGGACACGCGTTCAGTTTGAACAGTTCGAACGATTCGGAACCGAATACCCGGTTTATGGACCGTTCTCTGCTATGAGCAGGTACGATGTCGACGCAACTCAACGACGACGGAATTCAGGAACTGTGTGAGACCTGTGGTCGAAAGACGCCACACGACGTGTCGATCGAACTGCTCACGGAAAGCACGAAGGAGGAAAACGCGGAGTTCTCCCGGGAGCCATACCGGGTTGCGTCCTGCCGACTCTGTGGAACCGAGGAGACGCTGCGGATGAACAACGCCTGATCGGTGACTACCGTGTGATCACTTCACAACCGTCTTCGGTGACGATCACGGTGTGTTCGGCCTGACTGACGAAGAAGCCATCATCTTCCTTGAGAACCGGGTACCCGTGGACGATACCCTGGCGTTCGAGGCGGCGAAGTGCCATCTTCCCGCGACTCGTCTCCAGCCACCGTCTGGCAAACGGGAGCGTTTTGAACTGCTCCGTGATCTGTTCCAGCGCCTGCCGGGCGGATCGGTCCCGGACGCTGCCCTCGCGGTCGAGGGCGTAGATTTCCTCCTCGCTTCCCTCGGAGACCTTGCCGCTTCCGTCGGTTGCAAACGGCTCGATGGCGACGGTGTCTCCGACCTGCAGTTCGACACCCTGAGAGACGGCCCGATTCGGGATGTTCGGGCTCGTGTGCTGTTCCCAGTGGTCGACGCCGTGGCCGGTGAGGTTCACGACCGGGTTGTAGCCGTATCCGTCGATGACGGATTCGATCTCGGCGCCGATTTCGCCCGTTTCGACGCCCGGTTCGACGATTTCGAGTGCCGCCTCGAGTGCCGCCTCGCTCGCCTCGACGAGCTCCGGGTGTCCCGAGAGGTCGATCGTGATAGCGGAGTCAGCGATCCAGCCGTCGATGTGGACGCCGATGTCGATGTTGATCAGCTCTTCGCCGAAGGTGTCGTCGTCGTCCGGCCCCGGGGTTCCGTGGGCGGCTTCCTCGTCGACGCTGATGTTGAGCGGAAAGGCAGGTTCGCCGCCGAGTTCCCGGATGCGATCCTCGGCGTATTCGGCGACCTCGAGGTGGCTGGCACCGACCTCGATCCGCTCTACGGTTTCGGCCCGGACGGTGGCGAGAATCTCTCCCGCCTCCCGGTGTTTTTCGTACTTCTCCGTGGTGAGATCGACGCTCATACCTCGTCTTCGACGGTTCGGCTCAAAGGGATTGTGTTCCGGTCGTTCCACGCCCACGCCGATGACGAAACGCTTTCGGCCACGCCCCCCGCGGATCCGGTGTGGCACTCCTTCCATCCGACTTCGGCCTCCCGCCACTTCCGTATCTGGTGGGTCTGCTCTTTGGGCTGTCCGTGGCCGTCTTCGCCTGCTATCGACGCCGGCCTCCGGTGACGGCGCCCGTCGTCGTCGGGTTCGCCCCGTGGATGGCCGCCGGTGGCTGTCTCTATGCCCTGTTTCGGGTCGATGCGTTCCCGTCGGCGCTCGCGCCGCTTTTCGGCTCCCCGGCCGTGTACCTGACCGTCGGAACCGTCGCCGCTGTCGTCTGGGCGGCGGTGGCCGATCGGTCCGGAGATGGGTGGGGCGTCGACACGGCCTCGGGCGCGTTGCTCGTCTCTGGGACGGCTGTCGCAGTCGGCGGGCTGTTCGCCGCCCTCGCCCTCGGCGTTTCACGGGGCTCACTCGCGCTCATCTGGCCCGTCGCTGCGGTCGGCGGATCGATCGTCACCACAGCCGTGGTGTGGTCGGTTCTCACCCGACTCACCGACGCCGGGGTGACCGGTGGAGCCGGTGTCGTCGTCGTGTTCGCCCACGCACTCGACGGTATTTCGACGGCGATCGCCGTCGACCGTCTCGGATTCGGCGAACAGGTTCCTCTGTCACGGCTCATCATCGAATTCGGTGCGTCGCTTCCGATCGTCTCCGGCGGAATGCTGTTTACGGTGGTGAAACTGGCCGTCGCGGGCGTCGTCGTCGCGCTGTTCGTCGACTACGTCCGTGACGCGCCGGCCGAGGCGTACCTCCTCCTGACCGTCATCGCTGCTGTCGGCCTCGGTCCGGGGGCACACAACGTCGTTCTGTTCACACTCGGGTGACGCAGCTGGAATCCGGATGATCCAAGCCGCTGCAGCGCGTCGTCGTCTCGTATGACCCTACCGACCGGCTACCTGTTCGACCTCGACGAGACGCTCGTGACGTACGAGCCGTCGCTCCCGGCAGTGTTTCGGGCCGCCTGTGATTCCTTGGGCGTACCGCCGGAGGCAGGGAGCTTCGAGACGTTCCAGTCGGGATACGTCGAGACGTTCGTCGGCTTCGACGGCGACCCGTACCGTGGCGCAGCGGAGGCGGTCGAAGAAAGCGGCGTCGACGTCGATCCGGAGGCACTCAAACGGGCGTACATCGAACGGGAGCTAAACGCGACGACAGCCCCCGACGGCATCGCCGACCTCCTCGAATCACTCCCGGGCGTCGGGGTCGTTACGAACGGCTACGGGCCGATCCAGCAGCGAAAGCTCACTCGGGTCGGACTCGACGGCGTCGTCGATCGTCTGGTGGCGCCCGACGAGGTCGGCGCATTTAAACCGGATCCGAGACCGTTCGACGCCGCCGCCGAGGCGCTTCAGGCGGACAGCTACGTGATGGTCGGGGACAGCTACGAGAAAGACGTCACTCCGGCAGCAGAGCGTGGATATCGGACGGTGCTCGTCGGCGGTGAGGCGTACGGGCCGAATGGTGAGGCGGCTACACTCGATGGACCAAAGCCGGATCTTCGGATCGGATCTCCCGCTGAGTTGCCGTCGCTGCTGGATCGACTCCGGCAACGAGACGTCGATGACCCATCGATGGGCGAACTTTTGTGACCGCCGGACGAGAAACGGGTATGGCGAAACAGCCACATCTGCTTGTCGAGGACGGTGACCTCGCCGACATCGCACTGTTGCCCGGAGACCCGGATCGGGTCGAGCGGATCGCAGCACACTGCAGCGACACCGAGGTCGTCGCGACGAATCGGGAATATGAGATCGTAAACGGCGAGTACGGAGGACGATCGGTGACGATCTGTTCGACCGGGATCGGCTCACCGTCGGCCGCCATCGCCGTCGAGGAACTCGCCGCAGTCGGCGTCGAGACGTTCATCAGGGTCGGGACGACCGGTGCTCTGCAGTCCGGGATCGAGATCGGAGACACGGTCGTCGCTACGGCTGCCGCGAAGGACGAAGGAACGACGAAGCGCTACGAATCGGAGACGATCCCAGCAGCCGCCGACTACGACGTGCTGTCGGCGCTCGTCGATGCTGCAGAGACGCGTGATGCGCCGGTTCGTACCGGCCCGATCGTCACGGACGACGCCTTCTACGCGGAAACCGAGGCCTACACCGAAGCGTGGGAGGAGGCCGGACTGCTGGCAGTCGAGATGGAGGCTGCGGCGATCTTTGCCCTCGCCCGTCGCAAGGGACTCGCCGCCGGTGCGATCTGCACCGTCGACGGCAACCTGATCGAGGGGACACAGAAGGGCGAAACCGACGAGGAGGAGCTTCCGGAGCAGGCGAAAAACAACGTCGGTCGGACGATCGAGATCGCACTCGAAGCGGCAAGAGAGCTGTAGCGGATCACTCGCCCGTGGCTTCCTCGTCGAGAAGTCGATCGATCGCCGCCTCGGGGTCGTCGCTGCCGAGGGCCGATTCGACGAGGAGTCGACCGCCGAGGACGGCCGGGCTGAAGACGGCGTCGGCACCGGCACGGCGGAGCTTTTTGACGTTTTCTCGATCGGTTGCGGCGGCGACGATCCGCAGGTTGGGGTTCAGTTCGCGGGCGGTCAGGATGGCCATCGCGTCCTGTGCGTCGTCGTTCGTGGCTGCGATGAGCCCCCGGGCGCGTTCGACGTGGAGTCTGCGGAGTGGGTCCTCGTCGCTCGGATCGCCGGTCACAACCTCGTAACCGCGGTCCTGGAGGCGCTTTGCGTCGTCCTGGTTTCGAGCGATGACGACGGCACTTGCCTCGCCGAGGCTTTCGAGTATCGGTTCTGTCAGATCGCCGTATCCAACGACGATGTAGTGGTCGTCGAGGAGGTCGAGCTTTGATTCGTTCATGTTTCCGAGTGCGGTTGCGAGACGGGCTTCGATCAGCGGGCCGAGCAGGGTACCGAGGGCGACACCGAAACTCGCCACGCCGGTCAACACGACCGACATCGAAAACAGCCGTGCGCCTTCGGTCAGTGGAACGACGTCGCCGTATCCGACCGTCGATGCCGTGACGAGGGTATAATAAAACGCGTCGGTGATCGTCTCCACCCCAGAGAACTGATCGGCGAGGGCGAACGTGCCGAGGGTCCCATAGGCCTGTACGGCGACGATCGCTGCCAGAGACGCCAGTTGCGTCGTCGTGAGGTCGAGTGAACGGTTGAACACGCGACGGTTTATCAGGACGGTCGGGATCGACAGAAGCGAGAATGCGACGAGCGGGAAGGAAAGCACGTTCGACTGGATCAGCCCCTGTGCGGCGGTGAACGGGAGCAAAATCAGGGTGAGATACCAGCCGAGTCGGTATCCTCGCCGCAGTCCGTAGGAACTCGTGAGCATCAGAAATCCGGTGAGTGCGCCGGTAAAGCCGGCGGCTTCCTGGATCGTCTCCGGAACGAACACCGAAAGCGGGCCGCCGGCCGGTGGCGTGACGGCGATGTTCACCAGTCCGGTGACGATGGAGAGCATCGCGACGGCTGTCGTCAGGAGTACGGCTGCTCGCGTCCGGAGCAGCGTCGTTTCGCCTCCTGAACTGTCTGTCATCACCGTATCGACCGAGCGTTGACTCAAAAGTTCGCCGGTTTGTGACGCGGGCTCCGTCACGCATCGAATCGGGCCTCCGACAACGGTATTACCGACGGTGCTGATTTGTCCGTATGACACAGCCGCTGCCCGTCGAGATCCTGCTCGGGATCTATCTGGGCGTACTCACCGGGATGTTCCCGGCGCTCGTCTCGTACGGACTCGGGTTCCTGTTCAAATACGTCACCGGGGTGTCGATACCTGCCTTCGGTGTGGTCGTTCTCGCCCTCGCCCTCGCCGGAATCGGCGGTGGGCTCCTCGCGTTGACCGATCCGACGGTCACCGAATCGGGGTTTCGGATCATCGTCGCGTTGATCGTCGTGTTGATGATCGCGCTGTACGCCCACGCGAAGGGAGATGCGATGGGGGCGTCGCTACCGAAACGGGTGTCGCTGTCGAAGATTCGTGACAAGACGCTGTCGGCCGATGTCGTCGAACTCGTCGGCTCTCGGGGTGAGGTGAAAATCGAGGTCGTCGGCGAGGTGGTCGACATGGAGGGCTACCCGCCGCTTTCCGAGGAGACCCGGACGGAGATCAAGACGGGGACGTGGCGGCTCCCGGCCGACATTCCGATTTCGGAGCTCGAAACGCGGTTCGGTGAGCGGCTTCGGACGGATCTGGATCTGGCCGACGTTTCGGTATCGATCGACGAACGTGGACGGGCGAGCGTCGTCGCCGCGCCGCCACTTTCGGGGCTGTCGAAGCGGATTCCGGCCGGCAGACGCGCCGTTTCCGTCGAGGCACTCGTTCCGACCGGCATGGCACGGGGCGATCACGTAACCGTGTTGACCGACGGCACGACGATTGAGGGAACGGTCGTGTCGGCTCGATCGGGCGACGCGAAGCCGGCCGATCCGGTTCCGAAGACCGACGGCGGAGAGGATGTCGCCCCACCGCAGACGCCGAAGACGACGGGCGGTGAAGGGCGAGTGACGGTTTCCGTCTCCAGATCCGACGCGGAGACGCTGCTTGAAACCGAGCGGGCAAAGGTCGTCGTCGGAGCGCGTGGCACGCGACGGGAGTTCGAACTCGTGTCGCTGCTCAGACGCGCCGGAAAGCGGTTCCGCCGCGTCACCGTCCGAAAGGAGAGTCCACTCGCCAACACGACCCTCGGTGCCGCCGACGTGCGGGAGACGTACGGCGTCGCAGTGTTGGCGATCCGGCGAACCGACGGCTGGACGTTCGCACCGCGTGGATCGGCGACGGTTAGCCCCGGTGACGAACTGTACGCCGTCGGAACGCGGGAGGCACTCGACGCCTTCGAGGAGGTCACCTCGTGACCGCAATCGCCGCACAACTCCTGGCGAACGAACTGCTCGCCGACATCGGGCGGATGCTCGGGTTGGTCGCCGTCGCCGGCGTCCTCTCGACCGGAATCGGTCTGGTTCACCGGTGGTACGCCGATACCAAAGCACCGGACGGCCTCGCCGTTCTCGTCGGACTGTCGGCCGTGGCGCTGTATCTCAACACCGCCGGCGCACTCGGGGAGGTCGTCGGCGGCCAGGCCGAGTTGCTTGCGCTTGAGGCGGCCGTGTTCAACATCCTCACCTTCGCCATCGGCGTCATCGTCTCCGTCACCGGCGGGCGACTGGGTGACAGGATCGGACTCAGTCTCTTCGTTCCCGACAGCACGTCGCCGGAGGTGGGACGGATCGCCAGAAGCGTCGGTCGGACGACGACGATCGAACTCCCCGACGATGTCGAGAAAATCGAGGACATCGACGGCTACGAGCCGGTCAGGGCGGAGACGAAGGAGAAGCTTCTCGATCAGCGACTCGTCTTCCCGAAGCGGTTGACCGACGACGACCTCCGGGCTCGATTCGTCGAGCGTCTTCGAACCGACTACGGTGTTGGACACGTCGACGTCGACTTCGACGACGACCGATCGATCGAATATCTCGCCGTCGGAAGCCGCGAATCCGGACTCGGTCCCACGCTTCCGCCCGGGAGTGCCGCCGTTGCAGTCCGGGCCGATCCGGCAAACAGCGCGAGCCCCGGTGACATCGTTCAGGTGTGGCAACCGAAGGCACAGGCCGACGGGTCGAAATCCGCCACAGAGTCGACCGTCGACTCCAGCGGCACCGACGCAGACGGCAGATCGACCGGGCCACGCAGGATCACGAACGCGGAGGTGCGCGGCACCGCCGGCGACGTGGTAACGCTCGTGTTGGACGCCGAGGAGGCAAAAGGGCTCGACACCGGTCGACGCTACCGGCTCGTGACGATGCCCGTCGAGCCCCGGACCGATCGGGAGTTTGCCGGACAGCTACGGGCAGCCGAGGAGACGATGCGTGCGGTCGTGATCGGAGAGGGAAGTTCACTCGCCTCCGCGACGGTCGGATCGGTCGATATCGCCGTCGCGGCGGTCCGGGGGGTCGATGGAACGGTCGATGCGATCCCCTCTAGGGATCGTCAACTCACCGCCGGCGAGACGCTGTACGCCATCGGTCGCCCGGATCGGCTCCGGCGGCTCGAGGTCGCTGCAACGGGAACACAGCAGACGGCGGCTCAGCCGACGAAGGAGGAGTGAACCGCAGAGCGATCGGCAACCGAGGGATTCAAATCGATTCCGCCGTCGGTACTACACGCAAGGACACACAGCGGCGTGCGAGGGTAGCCAAGCCTGGAAACGGCGGCGGACTCAAGATCCGCTCCCGTAGGGGTCCAAGGGTTCAAATCCCTTCCCTCGCACTGCTGGACCCACGCGGTCCCTCGCACAGCGAGACACGACGTGTCTCGAGAGAGGGGCAACGTGCCCCGATGCAGTGTCGGAAGACCACTCGGAGCGGTCTTCCCTCGCAACTCATTTTATCGAGTAGAAACGGCCGGTACCGCTGCGCCCCGAGAAGCCTGTCGGTGACCCCTGGCTCCCCGCGTCAGCCACACACAATCGGAAACGTCAAACCGCCGGGAGACGCCAATCTCGGGTATGAACCTTCCCGGCGGGATCGATCCGACGAGGGCGTGGGTCGGGACATTCATCGCAGGTGTAGTGACGCTCGCCGCGGGTGCCGCAGCGTTCCCCCGGCAGGTGTACGATGGATTTCTGTGGCGGTACTTCTGGGGCCCGGTCGACGCCGACGCCCACGGTGCGACGTGTGCCGTCCGGTCGGACGGGATCACGGAACGGCTCCACTCGGGTGCCGCCTGTGGTAGCGCGGAGGGAATCGTCGTCACCCCCGGCTACACGACCGTCTCGACCGTCAGCTACGCCGTCGTGCTCATTTTCATGCTCATCGGCGTGTTGTTGCTGCTTCGCCGCCTCGGCGTCGAGATGAACCCCCGCTTCTACTTCGCGCTGTTTCCATTCATGTTCCTCGGCGGCGCACTCCGTGTCGTCGAGGATGTCAACGCGACGCTCATCGACGAAACCGGTGAACTGGCGATTGCGTTTCCGGAGGTCGCCCTCATCATCAGTCCGTTCATCTACTTTGTGATGTTCGTCGTGACGCTTGCAGCACTCGTCGTCGCGATCGGGCTGGAAAAACGAGGTATCGTCGGGGCGTACCATCCGACGCTCGCCGGGTTCGGGACCGTCGGGGTCGTCGGGGTCGTCGGCTGGCTTCTGTGGATGGCTGTGAGCTCCGACGCCGTCGGCTTCTTCCCGATGGTGACGCTCATCACGCTGGGCGGTGCGACGGGGATCACGGCCGTCTACTGGTGGGCCAGCGAGCGGTACGCGCCGGTTATAAACGAAGGGACGGGCGCGATGGGAATTCTCGTCGTCTGGGGACACGCCGTCGACGGCGTCGCGAACGTGTTGAGTCTCGACTGGGCGGCGGCACTCGGGTTGCCGGTGCGATACGGTCCGAAACACGTGGTCAACGAGGCGACGATCGTGGTGACACAGGCGGTCCAGCCGCCGTGGCTCTCGGCGATGATCGGCACCGTCTGGCCGTTTCTGTTCATCAAGGTCGGGGCGGCGATCGCCGTCGTCTGGGTGTTCGACCGGCAGATCTTCGAGGACAGCCCCTACTACGGCTACCTGCTTTTCATCGCCATCCTCGCGGTCGGCCTCGGGCCCGGGACCCGTGACATGCTCCGGGCGACGCTCGGGATCTGATCCCGCTGTCGAACAATTTTTGTGCACTCGGCGGGGGAACTTGCGTATGGTGGATAAAGAAGCACTTCGGGAGCAGTTCACCGAAGCCTTCGAAGATGCCGACTATCCCGTGAGTAGTCCGCTCGATCTCGTTCCCGCACTCCCCGACGGACCGGGCACGCGCTTTGAGTCGGGTGAGTTTTCGATGACGGCGATGGAACTCAACTCCGCCCTCGACGGCGGCGAGTTCCCGTACGACAGCGTCGACGAGTTCGTCGACGACGTGATGGACGGACTCGAGGAAGAAGGCCTCATCTGAGACGACAGCGAGTCACGCGATATCGCGGCTCGTGTCGATCGCGACCGTTTCTGCGAGTTCGAGTTTGATCGCATCCGTCAGCGCGCGGCCACCGCGGAACTTCGGTACCGTCAGTCTGTTCTCGATCCGGTCACCTGCGATCTTCGTTTCGAGATTGAACACGATGTCGGCCATGTGCTCTGTCATATCCCGGTTGTCCGGAACCGATCGACCCTTGAGTGAGTGGAGGATCGCCACGCTGTCCGTGTTGTAAACGTGATTTTGGGTTTCGTTGATGAAATTTCGGTATCGGGTCGGGCGCTCTGCTTCGAGGATATCGATCGGGTCGATGATGAGGTTCGACGACTCCGGGAGAGCGGAGATGAGCCTCGTCGCGTTGTCGAGCGGGGCATCGCCCGTGACGTCCCTGACCGTCGGGTCGCCGGAGCGCGCCGCCGACCCTTCGATACTTCGCAACACGGCGTCGCCGGATCGGGCGAGGGAGAGATACAGCGTCTGTCGTGCCGCGGTCAGTTCGTACAGAAACAACTCGGACTGGCTGGCTGGCTCCGCCGACAGCGCGACGATACTCCCGGCAGGAATACCACCGTCGAGTTTCCGGTCGAGAACGTCGATCCCCGTCCGGAGACGGTCTGCCATGGTCTTACTACCCCGCCGAATGAATTAAAACCTCGGGCTCATTTCCGCTGTTTGTCGACCAGACCGTCGCGACTACCGCAGGTCGGGAGATTCAATAGCGTGGCCGGCGGCAATCAACCAATGCGTCACGATCACCTCATCAGTG
>JARWGK010000037.1:0-2552 GCA_040409725.1 Natronomonas sp. | reverse complement strand
CTGCTTGTAGCGGATCTGTTCGTTTTCCTCGTCTAGTTCCGAGTTCAGGACGGGGTGTTCTTTCAGCGCGGCGACGACGGCTTTCAGGACAAAGGGCATGTACGTGAGGCTGATCCCCCGGTCCGCCGCGCGGGCTTTCAGGTCTGCGCGTGTCTCTACCAGTTCCTCGACGACCGCCTTGTCGTGGTGGGTCGCGTGCGGGATCGTCGAAGCCGACTGCTGCATCTGCGTCCCGATCGTCCGCCTGACACCGCGGTACGGCTCCGTCGAGACTGGCTTTTCCCCGGTCGGCTCCGATCCTGGTGCGGTCTCTGCCACGTCGGCGTCTTCCGCTGTCGTCTCCGGGGCCGCTCTCCCCGCCTCCACGTAGGCTTCGACGTCTTCCGGTTCGACGAACGGCTCACCCTCCCGGCGCTTCTCGGTCGGCACCTCGTCGATGTCGACCCCGTGGTCCGCCGCCAGCTTGCGGGTCGCCGGCGCGGCCAGCGTCCGGTCCCGGTCCGCGCTCGTGCTCGCTGTCGCCGGTTCGTTGCTGTCGCTTCGGCGTGTCACCGCGGATTTTCGTCCCGAGTCTTCGGTCTCCGGAGACTCCGCGGCGGCCCGGACGTCCGACTCCGTGACCCGGCCGCTCGGGCCGCTGCCCTCGACTGCCGCGACGTCGACGCCGAGTTCCCGCGCGAGGCGACGCACGTTCGGCGGGGCGAAGACGCGACCCGCCGGCACATCCGTCTCCGCCTCGCCGTCGACCTCCGTCCCGGCGACCGTCCCCTCGCCCGAATCCGACCCCGCGTCGGCTCCGTCCGTCGCTTCACTCCCTTCGCTCTCCCCGTCGACGTCGATCGTGACGACCACGTCGCCGACGGGAACAACCTCGCCTTCCTCTGCGTGCAGTTCGCGGATCGTCCCCGTGACCGGCGCGGGGAGGTCGACGACGGCCTTGTCGGTCTCGACTTCCGCCAGCACGTCGTCCTCTTCGACATGATCGCCCGGCTCCACGTGCCAGGCGACGATCTCGCCTTCCGCCACCCCCTCTCCGACGTCGGGTAGTTCGTACTCGAAGGCCATAGTCAAAACTCCGCAGTCTCCCGGATACCGTCTTCGATCCGTGCCGGTTCGGGCATGTAGTAGTCTTCCACCGAGTAAAGCGGGAAGGGAACGTCGAAGCCCGTCACGCGGTTGATCGGTGCCTCCTGGTAGAGGAGCACGTCTTCCTGGATCGTGGCCACGACTTCGGCACCGATGCCGCCAGTCTTCGGCGCCTCGTGGACCACGACGCCGCGCCCGGTCTTCCGGAACGACTCCGTGATCGTCTCCGTATCAAGCGGCGAGAGCGTCCGCAGGTCGACGACCTCGCAGTCGATCCCCTCTTCTGCCAGCGATTCCGCCGCCTCCATCGTCGGCCGTGTCATCGCCCCCCACGTGTAGACGGAGACGTCGCTCCCCTCCCGGCGGATCGCGGCCTCGCCGAGTGGAACCGTGTAGCTGTCCTGTGGGACATCCTCGCGGAAGGCCCGGTAGATGAGTTTCGGTTCGAGGAAGACGACGGGGTCGGGATCACGGATCGCGGCGGCGAGTAGCCCTTTCGTGTCGTGTGGCGTCGAGGGGACGACCACCTTGAGGCCGGGCTGGTGGACGAAAAACGCCTCCGAGGACTCGGAGTGGTGTTCCGGCGCGCGGATCCCCCCGCCGTAGGGTGCCCGGACGACGAGCGGACAGCCGAATCGGCCGTTCGAGCGTGTCCGAAGGCGGGCGGCGTGACTGACGATCTGATCGAACGCGGGGTAGACAAAGCCCAGAAACTGTATCTCCGGGACCGGCCGCATCCCCTGTGTCGCCATGCCGATCGCGGTCCCGACGATGCCGGATTCGGCAAGCGGCGTGTCGATCACGCGGTCCGGGAACTCCTCGACCAGCCCCTGGGTCGCACGGAAGACGCCGCCGTTTTCGGCGACGTCTTCCCCCATGACGACGACGTCCTCGTCCCGCTCCATCTCGACGTAGAGTCCGTCCCTGACTGCCTGCACGAGCGTGAGGTTCTGTGTCTCCTGTGTCTGGCTCATTCCTGTAGCACCTCGTCACCATGTCGGCTCCGGAGCTTTCGGAGGTAGTCGAGTTGCTCTTCGAGGCGGTCGGGCATCTCCGCGTAGACCGACTCGAACATCGACTCCGGATCGGGCCGGTCACGACTCTCCGCGGCGTCGATCGCCTCCGCGACTTCCGCCTCGATCTCCGTCTCCATGGCGTCGATGCGCTCGTCGTCGAGCAGGCCTCGCTCGACGAGAAACGCCTCCATTCGCGGGATCGGATCCTTTCGCCGCCAGCGCTTTACCTCCTCCTCGTCCCGGTAGACGGACGGATCGTCCGCGGTGGTGTGTGCGCCAAAGCGGTACTGGACGGCCTCGATCATCGTCGGCCTGGTCGCGCGCCCGATCTCCTCGTTTGCCCCTTCGGGATCTTTGGCCTTCCCGACCGCCTCGCGGGTAACCTCGTAGACGGCCAGCGGATCCATCCCGTCGACCTGGACGCCCTCGAAGCCGTAGGCGTGGGCTTTC
>JARWGK010000036.1:0-2617 GCA_040409725.1 Natronomonas sp. | reverse complement strand
ATCGCCGTCGATGCGGCGACAGATATTCTCGAAACGGAACGCGCCATCTGCTGGTTGTACGACGCAGAGTCCGACACGCTGGAGCCAACGGCAGTCACCGATGCGGTCGAAACGCAGGCGGTCGATGCGGTTGGACTCTCCCGGGGCACAGACGACGCGGGTCCCGACGACGAAACCAGGTTCACGGCCACGGATATCCCCGAAGACAGCCAAAACGAGAACGGCCACCGGTTGTCGCTCGGACCGCACGGACTGCTCGATGTCGGCGATTCCGAACACACAGAACCGGACGCTGTCCTGCTCGAACTGATCGAAACGCTGGCAGAACACGCGACGACGGCCCTCGACCGCGTCGAGCGAACGCAGGACCTCCGCGAGAGCGAGCGGCGATACCGGGCGATATTCAATCAGACCTACCAGTTCACCGGGTTGATGCAACCGGACGGAACGCTGATCGAGGTCAACGACACGGCACTCGAATTCGGCAATCTCGATCCGGACGACGTCCTCGGAAAGAAGCTGTGGAATGCCTACTGGTTTACACACGCCTCGGAGATGCAGGATCGGATCGAGGCCGCCGTCGAACTGGCTGCCACAGGGGAGTTCATCAGAGAGGAGATTCCCGTCCGCGGTGGAGAACGAATGGCGGTTATCGACTTCTCGATTCGTCCGATCACGGACGACGACGGAAACGTGGAGCTGTTGATTCCGGAGGGTCGAGACATCACCGAACTGAACGAGCGGAAAGAGGAACTCAAACAGGAGCGTGACTACCTCCGGCGGACCGAGGAACTGGCAGACGTCGGCGGCTGGGAGGTCGATTTCGCGGAGCGGTCGATCAGGTGGACGATCGGGGCAAAGCGGCTGTACGAGGTCGACGAGACGTTCGAGCCGTCGTTCGAAAACGCCTCCGACTACTTCCACCCGGACGACTGGGAAGCGATCACCGATGCGATCACCGATTGTCGGGAAACCGGAACCGAGTTCGATATCGAGGTGCGGATGATCACGGCACTCGGACAGACCCGATGGGTCCGCCTGCAGGGAGAGGCGGTCTCCAGAGAGGACAGCGGCACGATCCGCGGTGTGGTTGCCGACATCACCGATCGGCGGGAGCGAGAACAGCGACTGATGGTGTTGAATCGGGTGTTACGTCACAATCTGCGGAACAACCTCGGTGTCATCACTGCGTTCAGTGACCATCTCGAATCTCTGCTGACGCCACCCGAGCGGACAGCATCCGGAGGGATGTACCGACCGGGACCGGCTGCCGCCGGTGACACAGACAGCGCTGCCGGGGCCGACGGCGAGCAGGTGGCGCACGTTCCGGTTTCGGAGGCACGATCCTACACCGAACGAATCACGGACAGCGCCAACGATCTTCTGTCACTCGCAGAGAAGGCGCGGAACTTCGAACAGACGATCGAGCGCGCCGAGCGGACGCAGCCGATTGCCGTTCGTCCGATCCTCACGGACCTCCTCACAGAGTACAGAGAGACGTATCCGGAGACGACAATCGAGGCAGACATCGACCCGATTTCGCTCCGGGGGAACGCGGAGTTCATCCGGCGGGCCGTCGGCGAGTTGCTATCGAATGCTGTCGAACACAGCGATCGAGAAACGCCGTCGATCACCGTGACGGCCGAGAAACAGGCCGACGGTCAGGTGGCAATCACCGTTGCCGACGACGGGTCGGGAATACCGGAGATGGAACAGGAGGTTCTTCGAAGCGGCGAGGAGTCGTCGCTGTTCCACGGAAGTGGCGTGGGACTCTGGACGGTCAACTGGCTCGTCACCCGCCTCGGTGGTCAGATCACGATCACGGAAAACGAACCGCGGGGAACCGCTGTCGTACTCACCCTTCCCGCAGCCGATGACTGATTCGTCTCGAAGGTAACTGCCTCGCTTCGGGAAGGCTCCCGTCTCTCACCGATATCGGCGTGTCGGTGCGGCCGTCGAGTGGTGAAGAACCGTTCCGACGCCCTTATGATTGTACCCACTCAACGCTAGTGGGAATGAGCAGTCCCGAACTCGATGTCGTCGAATTCCTGTTGACTGCGGCCGTCTACACTGAGAACCGGGAACTCGACGAGCGTGATCTGCCGCCGGAACACCGGCGGGTGTTCTGGGAGGATGGCGAAGTCGAACGACCCCTGACGACGACCTCGTCTACGGCCGCCGGTGCAACGGGTATCGAACGGCCATTCGAGGCGATTTCGGGGCTGATGTTCACCGATCGAGACGATTTCTCCGGAAAGATCGAGTTCACCGATCGGGAGATGGCAGAGTCGTGGTATCTCGAGCGGACCGACGCCGACCGCATCGCCGACAACCCGACGCTCGCCTTCGTGTTCGGCGACCGCTTCGACGTCGAATACGAGGCCGCACGGAAGCAGAACCGACCGGTTCACGCCGACCGAATCTGGATCGACTCCCTGCTCGAGGAGACCTTCGACGAGGACGAAGAGGAGATGCTGGATCTCGTCGAGGTTCGCGCCCCCGATGAGATCGAGATGACACTCGACGAGTTGGTCCTCACCGCCGACCAGGAGACGGAAATCGAGAAGGTGATGAAGGCGATCGAACACCGCGATTATCTCGCCGAAATCGGCCTCCA
>JARWGK010000035.1:0-15185 GCA_040409725.1 Natronomonas sp. | reverse complement strand
GCGAACCCGAACGGCTCGAAGGACAACGTCGCGGGAATTCTCGGCCGCGAGGACCACGTCGCCGTCCTGATGCCGCATCCCGAACGCGCGACGCTACCGGACATCGGGCCGACGGACGGCAAAGCGGTGCTCGAAGGCTTCCGCTAGCAGGAGCCGATTACCGAACGAGCGGCTGGTTGTAGGCCGTCTCCTCGCGCATGACGTACTCCCACGTCGATTCACACGAACAGGAAACTTCCTCGAAGACGCCTGGATCCTGCCGGAGGTCGAAATCCTTGATCGCCCGCTGAACCAACTCGTCACACTCTCCACAGTTATGTGGGCCGCGGTCGGAGCCGGCGCCGACGGGGTCGGAGACGACGATCGAATCCACGTCGGCGGTCGATTCGAGGACGTCGGCCACGGACCACAGCCACGGCGGTCGGTAGCCGCCGCCGTGGTACAACTCCTCGACCATCGTGTATCGCTGGACGTTACACGGGTTCATCGAAACGGTGTGACAGCCGTCGACGTCGGCACACCGACGGATCGATCGCTTCATGTCCTCGACGGCCTCGGGTTCCGAGAGAAACGGCGGCTTCATCAGGAGATACGCCTTCACCCCGGCACCGACCGATTCGGCCTCGGCACACGCCGTCTCGAAGTCGGCAAAATCGAAGTACTTGTTGACGGCGTCGTGCCGCACCCGATCGGTTGCGGTTTCGAGGCCGACCGCCACGTCCGTCTCTAATCCGGCGTCGACGAAGTCTTCGATCCGATCTGCCTCGATGAAATCCGGAAGCGATTCGACGACGATCCGATCTCGGTCGGCGAATGTTTCGGCAATCGCACGTCGGGTCTCCGGTGGAATCTCCCGCTCGTCGAGGAACGATCCGGAGGTGTAGATCTTGATCAGTCCTGCTGGTTCCTCGGCGTTTTCGGCCTCGTGTTCGAGGCAGACGTCGATCTGCTGGAGGAGGTTCTCGTGGCTCACGGAGCCGCCTTCGACGCTCTCGGCGACGTAGCCACACATCGTACAGCCGCCGGCTCTGGCCCACCGACAGCCGCCGGTGTTGAGGATGATCGTCAGCGACCGTTTGACGCCATCCGGCGTGTTGTCCTCGTCGAGCCACACCCGCGTCGGTTCCGCGGGATCGTGGCTTTCGTCGTTTTCGGCCCGTATCTCCCGCATCACCTGGTTGTGGGCGTCCATCCCACGACCCTGTTCGCGGCTCTCGGGACTCGGTTGACTCATTACCGATCGTAAACACCCCCGACGCAAATCGGTGTCGGGTTCCGTCCTGGAGACGCCGGTCAGGTACTTCCCTGTTCGTCCTCCAAGACGAGGATCCGAAGGATGTCGCCGTAGGCCGGACGGGTGACGAGCACACCGATCAGGACGCCGACGATAGTGACGATGGCGAAGCCCCGCAGGTCGCCCAGAGAGAGCACCGCAAGCGGCGACATGGCGATGATCGTCGTCGCTGCGGCTGCTCCGATCACCCAGAAGGCCTTCTTGAACCGCGATTCGAACACCCTTGAGGTCCTGACTTCACCCTGTTGCATGATCTCGTCGGCGATTATCACGAGGTCGTCGACCCCGGTTCCGATGACGGCGATGAACCCGGCGATGTGTGAGAGATCAAGCGGCAGTCCAACGAAGGCGGCGAAGCCGAGCAGGATGTACACCTCTGCGCCGGCTGTAACGAGCATCGGCGCGGCGACCTCGGGCTTTCGATACCTGAAAAACACCATGAGGGCGACGGCACCGATGGCCGCGGCACCGGTCAGAAGCGACAGCGGCTTGAACTGCTCTGCGAGACTCGGCAGGAGGAAGAAGGTCGTTCCGCGGTTCTCGATGTCGAGCGTCGTCGGCAGCGCACCGGCACGCATGTTCAACTCGAGTTGGCGGGCCTGATCGAAGCTCTGTGCGGTCGTCACGTAGTTCGGTGACTCGACGAAGTCGCCGGATTCGATTCCGGCCGCGAGGTCGTCGCCGAGTGAGGCAGCGAAGACGACCTCACCGTCCAGAACGGTCAACAGACAGTAGCTGTTCCCACCTTCGGGCTGCTGTGCATCGAGGTCGTAGGCACACTGTCCGGTGTTCTGTGTGAACCCGAAGTCGATCATCGCGTCGGCGAACCGCTGTGCGGCCGACTCGGTCAGCGTGATCGGCACACGGGGACGGGGGTTCGTCTCGTCGGCCTGTCTCGCACTACCGATCGTCGCGAAGTCGCTCTGATCGGCCAGCGACACCTGCTCGTAGCCTCCCTCGCCGTCGGGGAACAGCGCGATCGTTTCGATCTGTCCACGCTCGCCGATCAGATCGATGACGTCCTGTCTGTCGGCTCCGGGAACCTCGATGAGGATGAACTGCTGTCCCGGTGCGGCGACCTGTGACACGGAACCGCCGGTGAGGCCTGATTCGTCGATTCGCTGTCCGAGGACGTCCTCGGCGTTCCCACGTGTTTCGCTCGTGACGCCGAGACGGACGTCACCCGCCGCAACGTCGAAGCCAGCCGCCGACACCGCGTCGGCGAACTCCCCTCGCGTTCGGTCGCCGACGAACTCGTCTTGGAAGAACTCGACTGTTCCTTCCTCGGCGTCGACACGAACGTCACCCGCACCAACGTCTAACTCCTGCTGTATCTGCTGTCGTATATCACCCTCCTCTCCGGGATCGATGTCCAGCCCGGAGACAGTCATTCCGACGAGCGGCGCACGAACTTGCGTACCACCGGAGAGTTCGAGACCGAACTGGAGGTTCGTCACAGCGGAGGCAGTCGGCTCTTCACCCTCGGTCTCACCCCCATCGTCGCCGAGCGGTGGAGCGAACAGAAAGACCGTACTCAGGACGACGAAGATAGTGAGCATCCAGATCCGCCAGTGTTTCTTGAGTTTGAGTTTCATTTGGCGATCCCCTCGTATTTGTAGTAGCGAAGGAGACTCACGTTCAACAGGTAGGTGTTCATCAGATCGGCTGTGAGTCCGAAGACGAGTACGATTCCGACCTCCGGCAGCAGCGGTATTCCGAGCAGACTGGAGACGATAGTCATCACCACCATCGCGGAGATGGAAGTGACGGTCATCGTCACACCCGTCCGCATCGCGCGGAACGTCGAGGTGTAGAAGTCACCGTGTCGCCTCAGTATGTGATTGTTCAAAAGCAGGTCCGAGTCGACCGAGTATCCGATGAGCATCAACAGGGCAGCGACGGTTCCGAGCGTCAGCGGAATGTCGAACAGTCGCATCAGCGCCATCGGGATCATGATGTCGGAAAACGCGGAGGCGACGACCGCGATCGACGGAACGAACGTCCGAAACATGAGAAACACGAGTACGCTCATGCCGGCGAAGGCGACCGCGAGACCGCCGATGGCCTGTCGCTGTGAGTCGGCGGCGAAACTCGCAGAGCGCTCTCCGACGGACTCGATCTCGTAGCCGGCCGCTTCGGCCTGATCGATCAGCGGATCGGCATCGTCGGTTCCGAACGTCAACTGGAAGGTGTTTTCCTGTCCCGATACCGGGGTGATCGACGCCACCTCCTCGTCGAAGGCGGCTTCGATCTCCTCGCTCGATGCATCGGCCACGATCTGCATCTCCGTCCCGCCGGTGAATTCGATTCCGAGGGCGACCGGCGACCCGGTGAGAACCGTCGCGACAGCGAGAATGGTGAGTGCGACCGCCAGCAACCCGAGCGGAACCACCACCAGCTGACGGTTCGTGTAGTCCCCGTAGTCGACGGTCGGTACCGATACGTCCATGACTCGGAATCAACAAGCATCCCGAATAAGCCTTCCCTTCGCGGTCGGGCGTCGTACCCCATCATTTCGATTTCTCCGACCGAACCGCGGGTTCCGAACTGTTATGCAACTTGCCGCGGATGCTTCCGATATGACGACGCCGACGCTCGGAGAGATCATCGTCTATCCGGTGAAATCACTCGATCCACACGACACGATAGAACGGGTCACAGTCGAGAGCGACGGCGGTCTCAGCTACGACCGGGCGTTTGCACTGTTCGACGCCGACGGTTCGTACATCAACGGTAAGAACGATCGACGGATTCACAGGATTCGGTCGTGGTTCGATCCAAAATCCGGGCGGCTGACGCTCCGGGACGACCGCGAGAGCGACCCCGACCCGGAGGCGTTCGATATCGACGATACGGCGGCGATCGAATCCTGGTTCGAGGAGCGACTCGGCGAACCGGTCGAGGTACGCCGGGACGACACCGGCGGATTCCCGGACGATACCCTCGCCTCCGGGCCGACTCTGATAAGCAGGGCGACGATCGAAACCGTCGCCGGTTGGTTCGACGACATCGAACCGGCCGAGATGAAGCGCCGCCTGCGGCCGAATCTCGTGATCGAAGATGTTCCTGCCTTCTGGGAGGACCGGCTCTATCGGGACCGGGAGACGGCGGTCGCCGTCCGGATCGGTGAGTGTACCTTCCTCGGATCGAATCCGTGTCAGCGCTGTGCGGTCCCGCTCCGTGACCCTCAGACCGGCGTCGAGACGCCCGGATTCCGCGAGACGTTCGTCGAAAAGCGAAAAACGACGCTGCCGGAGTGGGTCGATCGATCGTGGTACGACCACTACTTCCGGCTGATGGTGAACACGTTCGTCCCGCAGGAGACGACCGGCCGTTCACTCGCCGTCGGAGATTCCGTCGAGATTCTCGGTGAACGACCGTATCCGACCTGAGGTGGCGTCAGCGGAGCCGAACGGCCGTTCCGTAGGCGATCACCTCGGAGCCACCTTCGGTCACCATCGAGGTTTCCATCCTGACGTTGACGACGGCGTCTGCACCCATCGACTCGGCGTCGTCTTCCATCCGTGACAGCGCTTCGTCGCGGGCCGCAGTAAGGAGCTTCGAGTACGCCTTCAGTTCGCCGCCGGTCACGTTCCGGATTGCCTGTGTAATATCTCGTCCGACGTTGCGCGCCTCGACGGTGTTTCCGCGGGCGATACCGAGCGTTTCGACGATTTCACGATCGGGGATCGTCTCCGTCGTGACGGTCTCCATACCCGACGTTGTGTGGTACGAGACGAATCGTTTTCGGTAGCTTCGAAAGCGGTTTCACCGATCGTCAGACCGCCAAATCGAGCGAGGTTGTCTGATCCCCGGATACCCGTCACGACGCCAGACCACAAGGGCGACGGCGACGAAAACGAACTCCGAGAAGAAGTACGGATCGGAGAGCGAATCGAGGAGCAACGCGACGATGGTCGGAGCCCCTTCCTCGTATTCCTCGACGGGGACGATCGGCCACAGGAGGAAGCCGGCCTCACCGGCCCCCCAGACTGCCGGCAGCGCATCCAGCAGGAGGTGTGAGACGGCACCGATCCCGAAGGCGACCCCGATCGCCGGTCGGTCGAGTCGGCGGGCGAGGAGATACACGGCAACCGAGAGGGGACCGACGAACAGAAACGAGTGTGCGAGGGTCCGGCCCGTCGGAAGGACGCCGAGATACCACGCCAGTGGCTTGTCGATGAGATCCGGCAGGAGTGCGGCGAACCCGACGGCGGCGGTCGAAAGCGCCTCCGGCGGATCGCCGTTCCGCCTGCTCGCGGCGCTGTAAAGAAGATACGCGACCGCGACGTGTCCCCATGGCCACATCGTCCGTCTTTCCGAGGCGACGTGGGATCAACGCTCTCCTTTCGTTCCGACACCCTACGGGAGGTAGCGCACCGAGACGATGCCGGGTTCGTGTCGCACCTCGACTCGTCTGACACCGAGACGCGCCGCGCGAAGGAGGGTCGCCTCGTCGTCGACGACGTCCTCGACGGCCGCCTCGGTGCCCTCTTCGGGGACCGTCAGCACGTGAATTTCTCCCTCGCCAGCGCGCTCTCGGCGAGTGAACTCGCCGACGGCCTGGTTGTGTGCGACCGTCTGTGTCTGTTTCGTCGGCGGTTCGGGACTCTCCTCGACGCTGAGGTGTCTCTTCGTTTCGATCGTGTCCACCTGCCAGGTGACCTCCATCGGTGGCTCCGGCGTGATCGTCGCCTCCAGTACGTCGCCCGTCTCGAGACTGGGATTCTCCGAGAGCGTGTGGACGCCGCTCGTTTCGACGTCCTGCAGAACGGCCGAGTCGTCGTCTGCGTGGGTGACGAGAAATCGTCCGTCCGTCCGTTCGCCGTCCGCCTCCTCGCCGTCTGTCTCCTCGTCGCCGTCCCCCGTTCGATGCTCGTCGTCCATACCGGATCGACTCCCGGATCGTTTGTGAGTCTTGTGTCCTCGCCGACCAGTTTATATACCCCGGCACCAAGGTAGCGATGAAAGACGACTCTCCCATGGGTGTGCCTTCGTTTCCGATCGACGGGGCCGATCGGGCCGTCTCGCCGGTCATCGGCGCTGTCCTCGTGTTCGCCCTCCTGATAACCGTCCTTGCGACGTTCCAGCTCGCTGCGGTACCGCAGTTCGTCGCCGAAGAGGAGTTCCAGCACAACGAACGTGTTCACGGCGAGATGAGCGAACTGGCTGGCGCGATGTCACGGACCGCCTCGACGGCCTCCGGCGAGTCGGTGGCCGTCAGGACGGGCGTCCGGTACCAGCAGCGGGCGATTCTGATAAACCCACCGCCGGCCGCGGGGACGCTCCGGACGACAGAGCAACGGGAGATTACAGTCGAAAACGCCGCTGCAGAGGGCGAAACAGGGGACTACTGGGACGGATCGACGAAGACGTTCGACACCCGGGCGTTCGTCTACGAACCGAGTTACAACGAGTACGACAACGCCCCGCGGACGGTCATCGAGACCGGAACGGCATTCAATCGGTTCGGAGGCGGTGAAACCGTACCCCTCGGTGGTGGTGGGGTCCTCGACGGTCACAGGATTGCGATTACCTCGCTGACCGGGGCGTTCGATCGGAGCCAGACGGGGACGACGACGGTCGACATCCGACCACACAGCGCTCCCGCCCGCTCGGTGACGGTTACCGCGGCGGACGATCCAATAACACTCTCGATTCCGACCACACTCCCCGTCGAAGCGTGGGAGACGCTGCTTTCGGACCAGCGGGTCGAAAACGGCGGCAACGTCGCAGATATCGCTGCAGACCCGGAGGACGATGCGGTTCGAATCACTCTGCGTGAGGAAGACGAAGACGGACCGATCGCGTACGACCTCCGGCTGGCACAGGTCGGCGTCGAATCCGGCGGAAGTCCGGATGCAACGTACGTCACCGACATCGCCGGCAACGGCGCGATCATCGAATCCGGCGAACAGATCCGCATCACAGCCGAGGTTCGGGATCGCTTTGACAACCCGGTGTCCGGGACGTCGGTCGAGGCGAGTACGGGACAACCACAGGACGAGGTGATCCCCGACCAACGCCGATCCGGCGACGATGGCCGCGTCTCATTTATATACAATCCCGGTCAGTTCACCGGGATCGGTGACGATGCGGCGACGGTCACCCTCACGGTGCAGCCAGACGATGGGACAGACGAACGAACGGTTACCTTCGAGATACAGGTGCGAGACCGATGAGCGATCACGAGGAACCGCTCTGTCGGGATTGCCGCCGCTCCGAGGAGCGAGGGGCTGCCTTCGTTATCGGGTTGCTGCTGTTCGTCGCAGTCGTCGTCACGTTGCTCGCCGTCCTTCAGGTCGGTCTCGTTCCACAACTCGTCGCCGAGACGGAGTTCCAGCACAACGAACAGACTCAAGGAGAGGTGAGTGGGGTGTTGTCGGCGGCCGATCGCACGACTGCGACCGCCTCGGGTGAATCGGTCGTCGTTCGTCCCGGCGTCCGATACCAGTACCGAACCGGGCTAATCCATCCACCACCGGCCTCCGGAACGGTCCGAACCACAGACGCCGAACCGATCGTCGTCGAAAACGCCGTCGCCGAAACGGTCGAAGGGGAGACGATAGACTACTGGAGCGGACCGATCGACCCCGCGACTGCTGAAGGAAGTGTGACGCCGAATACAGTCGAGACGCGCACCTTCGTCTACGAGCCAAGTTACAACGAGTACGGCAACGCGCCACAGACGGTCGTCGAACCGGGAGTCGTCTACAACCGATTCGGAGAGCGGACGATCCCACTCGAAACCAGACCGATCGTCGACGGCGACCGGATCAGCCTGACCGCACTCACGGGTGAGTTCCAGCGGGACGCCGTCGGGGCAACACAGATCGACGTCCGGCCCCGGAGTGCGCCGAGACAGACGGTGAGTGTTACCGGCATCGTCAGAGAGGGCGACGAGGACACACCGATCAGACTCACCATCCCGACGGGGCTGTCGCCCGAACAGTGGGAGACTCTCCTCGAGGACGAGTTGGTCGAAAACGGCGGGAACGTGGCGGAGATCACCGCGAGTGAAGACGGGGAGGGGGTCGTCCTCGAGTTGCGAGCCGCAGACGACGACGGCGACCCGATCGTCTACGACCTCCGACTGGCACAGGCGGGTCTCGGCCCCGAATCGGAACCGAACGACGCCGAGTACATCACCGACATCGACGGCGAACGGACGATACAGCGGGGCGAACGGGCGACGTTCGTCGCCGAGGTCAGGGATCGCTTCGACAACCCGGTCGTGAGTGAATCCGTCGAAATAAACGACGACGAACTGGACGGTCAGATCGTCTCAGAGACGCCGAAACGGTCACAGGACGACGGTCGCGTCTCGTTCGTCTACGACTCAAGCGGCGTCACCGTGTCGCCGGAAACGGGGATTGCGACGGAGACGATCACGCTCTGGATCGGCGACGACCGACCCGAGACGCCCGACAAACGAGAGGTGACCTTCCGACTCACGATCGAGGGTGACGCAGAACAGCCCGAGGAACCCCCGGACGGAATCGGTGGCTCACCGATCTTCGACGGCGGCGAGGAGCAGCCGGGTGGTCCCGGTGGCGGCGAGCAGGCAGAGTTCGACGTAGCCGGAGACACGACCGGACAGGCTCAGGCCACCCTCCTCTTTTCGCTCAGAGCGACCCAGCGGGTCGAAATCAGCGGCATCAGCGTCGACAGGACGACCGAACCGAGAGCAGTCAGCGTCTGGGGACAGGACGGAGCGGCCACCTTCAGCGGCGGTGGCGGCGAGTACAGAGGCGGCATCACCATCGGCGGCAGCAGGGTGACCCTCCAGCGAAACGCCGTGATCGAGCGCAACCAGGTCGTCGAGTTCCGACTCGGTGCCTTCCGGCGGGGGACACAGTCGACCAGTCAGTTCCAGAATATGAACAACAAGGACATCACGATCACCCTGTTCTTCGCAGATGGCTCGTCGGTGCAGTTCACGATTCGCACGCTGTGAGGACCCGAAGTACGATTCGATCTACAGCACCACCACGAACACGCCGACCGTGACGACGACGAGGCCGAGGCCGTATTTCAACCCGGCCAGAAGGTCGTCCTCGGCCAGTTTCCCGGCGAGAATGCCGGAGCCGAAGCCCTGGATCAACGCGGAGTGGAAAAACAGCGTCCGGTAGGCGTCGACCGGAATCGCCGTCGGGGTGATCGGGCTCTGTCTCCCCTCGGGAATCTCGAAGTCCGTCACCTCCGCCAGCGGTTCGATGAAACTCGTCGACAGAACGACGATGACGAAGAGGTAGATGAGAAAGCCCATCACGACGATGACGACGTAGGTCGTCATCTCCTGTCGGCGGATTCGCTCCAGTCTGGCGCGGATTCTCGTGTTCTCTGCGGCGATGTCGAGCACCTGATGGATGTCACCGCTGACGCGACTGCCGACGGTGATGAGAGAGAGCGTCCGGGAGAGCTGTGGGACCGAAAGCCGGGCTCCAAAGCGATCGAGGGCATCGGCGATGTCGTGGTTCCACCGCAGGTCGTTTCTGACCGTCTGGAGTTCCGTGGCGATCCGCCCTGACATGGAGTCGGCGACCACGCCGAAGGCGTCGGCGAGTGTGACGCCCATCTGATTCGCATTCGCAAGCAACCCGAGGACGTCCGGGAACCGCTGGACGATCTCTCGCTCGTGGCGGGCCTTCCGTTCGTACAGCACCGCCACCGGGACGGTTGCGATCAGAAGCGGCGCGACGATGAGCCCGACTGTCGTCGTCACCGGCTCGGCGACGAATGCGGCTGGCGATGGATCGGCAAAGCCGAAGGCGACGGCGGCGACAACTGCCCCGATCGCAAGCGGCTGACTGATCCAGAAGGCGAGTCCCGGACGACGGCGGAGAAGCCGCCGGAGGTACCTGATCCAATCGCCGACAGCGCGCAGGCGTCGTCGTCTGTGGTGGGCCTTGTACCGTGGATCGTCCTCGATACCGGTCGCCTCCGGCTCCGAGATTGGCTTCTGTACCGGGATCGTCGGCTGTTTGAACGGCCGCGACAGCACGTCGAGGAGGAGAACGAATCCGATCAATCCAGCCGGAATGCCGACGTAAATCAATCCGACGAGAACGGGGAGGACGTCGCCACCGAGGAAGCTGATGACGACCAAGACGACGATCAAAAACAGCGGTGCGGCGACGAACACGACGACGAAGGCCTCACTGAGTGCGGCGAGCCGTTCGAGATACTGTTTCTGTTCGTCGATCGCCGTCTGGACGTAGTCGTCGACCTCGCTGTCGAGGAACGACTCGACGTTGCCGCCGGTGTCGATCACGCCGATCAGGTCGGTGAGGAACTGCTCGAGTGGCTCACTCGGCGTCAGTTCCCGCGTGTTGCGGAGCGCGGTCAGGAGGTCGTTCCCGAAGAGGTCCATCTCCCGGACGACGGTGTCGAACTCCGCCGCCGATTCGCCGTACATCTGTCGTTCGTCGGCCAGCGCACGGATCGAAACGAGGATGTCCGCTCCACCACGGGAGAGGGCGTAGAGGAAGGTGATCGCATACGGCAGAGTCAGGGCGATGTTCCGCCGACGGGCGGTGATCTGCCGACGCAGACGGAGATATCGCCACTCGATCCACGTTGCGACTGCGATCACGGCCCCGGTCGGAACAGCGACCGCGACGGCGGCGACGAGGGCAACCGCCGCGACGTCTGCTCCGATCGTCGTCGTGATCGGTTCGACGGCGAGGGCGGCAGCCAGCGCGTCGATGCGGGGGACGAACCCGGCTGCGGCCGGGACGTTCGTGAGGAACGACGCCCCGACGACGGCGACGGCTGTCAGGACGGCGAAGAGTACCGCCGTCAGCACCCCACGACCGAGACTTCGTCGGAGGACCGCCGTGAGGTACTCGTCGTACGTATCGGAGATCCGGGCCTGATCGATCTGTCGTTGGAGCGTCCGGTATCGGTCCGGTCGCGTTTTGAAATACGTTCTGACGTATCCGTACGCGGCCCGCAACTCACCTCGCGTCGATCCGGACGGCGTCCCCGGCGTCGCCTTCGATCCGAGTATCGCCTCCTCGGGGTCGATCCCGTCCGGGCGGACGTTGCTCGCGCCGTCGATCAGTTCCTTCGGCAGATCGCCACCTCCGCCGGAAGCTGTGGTGTCCTCCGACGCCACTTGATCGGCATCCGGGCCGGCGTCCTCCGGAGGGGTTTCGGACATCGGTCACGCTCCGGGTGTCGGGAGATCCGAGAGACCCAGTTCGTCGTTTCTGATCCGCTCCAACAGGTAGTCAGGATCGCGCGTGAACGCCTGGATCGTCCCGGTGACTGTCCGATAGTCGGTGATGTCGTTTTCGAGGAGGTACTCCAGCACCTCCTCGCGGACGAGGATCTCGTTCCAGACCCGGTCGTCGCTCCAGCCGCGTTCCTCGGCGATCGAATCGAGCACGTAGGACCGGCTGCTCTGCTCGAAGGTGTCGGTACTCGGGTCCCAGGAGAACACGTCGCGGGTGTCGATCGACCCGTCTCGTTCTGGGATGATCTCGGTGATGCTGTCGTTTCGACGGACGCGGTTGTCGCCGACCTGCACCTGCTGTTGGATGCAGACGATATCGAGATTCGAGATGAGCTGCAGCGGGATGTTGAGCGGTTCGTTCTCCAGTCGACTCAACAGTCCGGGGATGGTATCGGCGTGGAACGTCGTATAACCGGTGTGGCCCGTCGCAATCGCCTGGAAGAAGGTGAAGGCGACCTCCGGCTGGGCGCGGATCTCCCCGACGATCAGATACTCCGGCCGCTGCCGCAGCGCGGCTCCGAGGAGGTCGTACATGTTGATCTCGCCGCGGTCGCCGGCGAGTGCATCCCGCGTGACGCTCTGGATCCAGTTGTCGTGCGGCAGCGTGATCTCGGGTGTGTCCTCGATCGAGACGATCTTGCTCTGTGGCGGAATGAACATCGACACCGCGTTGATGCTCGTCGTTTTCCCGGACCCGGTCCCCCCGGCGAAGATCGCAGAGCGGTTGTTCTGTATCGCAAGCCACAGAAACGCCATCTGTTCGAGCGAGAAGGTTCCCCAGTTGATCAGATCGATCGGGCTAAACGGCACGTCGGTGAAGCGTCTGATCGTGAAGTTCGATCCGCGTGTCGTCACCTCGCCACCGAGGGTGAGTTGCACCCGGGAGCCGTCCGGAAGCGACGCGTCCAGAAGCGGCTTCGATACGGAGAGGTGTTTGTCCGACCGCTGTGCGAGTCGCATCACGAAGGAGTCGAGCCGGTCGGCATCGAAGGCGAGGTTGGTCTGGAGGTCCCGGTACCGCCGATGGTAGACGTAGATCGGGACGGTGCTGCCGTCACAGGAGATATCCTCGATGTTCGGATCGAGCACCAGCGGGTCGATCTTGCCGTATCGGACGAAATCCCGCATGAGGTAGTACCGGAGCTTCTGGAGCGTTCCGGCGGCGCTTGCATCGGCGTGTTCCTTCATCACCCGCCTGAGTTCACGCCCGAACACCGTCTCCCGATCCTGTTTTTCCTCGATATCGGCGTACAACAGATCACTCCGGAGCGCACCGATCAGATCCTCCCGGAGGTACGCCTCGAAATCGTCGAGGATCGGTTCACTCACGTGATAGCGGTGTTCGTTCGACTCCGGATCGTACAGCACCGAGACGTACGCGAAGGGCTCCCGAACCCACTGTCGTTCGACCTCCTCGTATCGGTCGAGGTAACTAAAATCGAAGAACTGCTCCTCGATGAACGACTGATCCGGCTGTCCGGGATACTCGGTTTCCTGCTCGAAATGTGCCAGCACGTCCGAGACGACGTCGGCTTCGATAGCCTCTCTGTCCGGCGTCTCCTCGGGAGAGCGGTCGATCTCCGACTCGTCGTCTGCTCCGTCCCCGTCGATCGGTGAGTAATCGAGGGGCTGCTCGGCTTCGAGAATCTCCGCTGCTGCATCGATATTTTCCGCATCGACGAGTTCCTCGAGTTCCTCGTCGTCGAGATTTTCGGGTGTCTCTCCGGGTGTGCTATCCGCCTCGGGTTCGAACTGTTCCTCTGTATCGATTCGGTCGTTCGCAACCCGTTCCTCGGCGTCGATTGCCCCGGTGTGTTCTCCCGTTTCGTCCTCGTCCTGTCCGTCGCCGTCTTCGAACAACTCCTCGAAACGTTCCTCATCCGATCCGTCGACGTCGCCGGATTCCTCCGAAACGGTCTCGTCTCCCTCGGACGTGATTGGATCGTCAGTCGACTCGTCGTCCGAGGACGATTCCTGGGATTCGTCGGGCTCTCGATTGCTGCGTTCGTCCTCGGTGCCTGTGTCACTATCACTCATGTTTGCGGGGGGCGGTGTCGAGGGCGGCAATCGGTCGCCGGTGGGCCGTCCTGATATGACGGTATGGCTCACGCCCACATAAATATCTTCAACATGGCTCAGTCGACGGATTCACACTATCGCATCATCTCAAATTTCGGTGGGTTAAATAAATCACGGCCGATCCCAAAAGCGGAAACACGAGCGCAGCGACTTCCGGAACGGCATACAGCGTCTCGACGATCGGTGCGAACAGACCGTCGGGTTCCGGACGCACCACCGTTTCGTCGTCGAGTTCGAAGGCGGGCGGCATCGAGGCGATAACGCCCAGATACAGCGTCACAACGAACAGATATCCACTCCCGGCGAGTGCAGCGTCGTAGCGAACATCACTTCCCTCTCGTCTGTGTCGTCGCGCGACGAACAACACCGGAGCGACGAGCGGTGCGACGACGAGGAAGCCGAGTAGAACGAACAACGACCTGACGAAGGTGATCGTGCCCTCGCTCCCGCCGACGGTATTTGCGATGACGACGATCAGCGCGAAGACGAAAAACAGCGCCAACAGTGCCGCAAAAACGCCGCCGAGGGCCGCATACGAACGAAAGAGAAGCGACTCACTCTGCCGGAAGGCGTAGGGAAACGCCCCGAATATCCCGGAGTAACTCTCTTCGCTCCCGTCTCTCATACCTGCGATAGATTCGTCGATTGAATAAACTGACCGATCATCGGCCACGCTCCGAGTCGATCCACGCACGGCGACCGACAACGCCTTTTGATCTGGCGTTGGCAATCGGGTATGAACGTCGACATCGGCAACGTGCTGACGACTGCAGACGCCCACGGGCTCACAGAGCCAGCATTGCGTCGGCTCGACAGCCGCGTCGCCGCGGCACACGATCGAATCGAGACGGGGATCTCCCAACGGGAGTTCGGATACGCGAGTCTCGCGTTACCGGCCGACGCTGATCCGGACACGATTTGGGCCGCAGTCGACGCGACGGCGATCGATCCGGAGGCCGTCTTGACGGTCGGAATCGGTGGTTCTTCACTCGGTGCAGAGACGATCACGGCCGCTCTCGACGCCGGCGAACACCGGACGCTCGACAACGTCGATCCCGCCGAAACCGGGCGTTTACTCGCGGAACTGCCGCTTTCGAAGACGCTCGTCAACGTCGTCTCTCGGTCGGGAACGACGGCGGAGACGCTTTCGAACTTCCTCGTCGTTCGAGAAGCGATGACGGATGCAGGCGTCGACTGGACCGAACGGACGGTCGTCACGACCGGTGAGTCGGGGCCGCTGCGGGAGTTGGCCGAGGAGCACGACCTCCCCGCACTCACCGTTCCGGCGGGCGTTCCGGGTCGGTTTTCTGTGCTCTCTTCGGTCGGGTTGCTCCCTGCGGCCGCCCTCGGCGTCGACATCGAGGCGGTTCTGGACGGTGGGGCGGTCGGGCGTGAATCTCTCTCCTCGTCGCTTTTCGATACCCCGGCATACGCCTACGGTGCTGTGGCGTACGCCCTCGAACAGCGCGGAATGGTGACGAATGCGATGATGCCCTACGCCGAGACGCTGGAGCCGTTTGCGGAATGGTTCGCACAGCTGTGGGCCGAGAGCCTCGGCAAGGATGGCCTCGG
>JARWGK010000034.1:0-15241 GCA_040409725.1 Natronomonas sp. | reverse complement strand
TCCGACGTCGGTTCGCTGATCGACGGCGAGCACCTGTCGCGGGTCCAGTCCCACGTCGCCGATGCCGTCGAAGCCGGTGCGACCGTCCACACCGGCGGCAGCGCCCGTCCGGATGTCGGTCCTCACTATTACGAGCCGACGATTCTGACGGGGCTGCCCGAGGGGACACGGCCGGCCTGCGAGGAGGCGTTCGGCCCGGTCGTGGCGGTGTATCCGGTCGACTCGGCTGCGGAGGCGATCGAACGGGCGAACGACACCCGCTACGGGTTGAACGCGAGCGTCTGGTCTGCCGACCGCGAACGCGCACTATCGGTCGCCCGAGAGATCGAGGCCGGGACGGTCAACGTCAACGAGACGTACAAGGCCGCCTGGGCCGCCTACGACGCCCCGATGGGCGGAATGAAGGACAGTGGACTCGGGCGTCGACACGGACGGGAGGGGCTGTACAGATACACCGAGCCGAAGACGATCAGCGCGTCCCGCGTCGGCGGACTCGGCGACGTCCCTCCGGGAATCCCAAAGCGGCTGTTCAACGCGGCGCTGTGGACGGTTGCGGACGCCCGGCGGCGGCTCAGCCGCTGGTCGAACCGCTGATCACGACTCCCCGTCGCCGACACGTCGCCGGCGACATCGACCCCGCCGAAGAGACCTCACCGCACGCGAGACACACGTCGACCGCGGCGGCCGGAACGCCGACGCGCGTTGCCCGAGCGTCGACGCAGTACAACGCTTATTTACTCTGATACCCTTTGGACAAACGAACGAGCCACAGTATGTCTGAAAAAGCATCGTACGAACAACAATTCGGAAAAAATGTGTTGTTTTGCTCGGGCTGTGAACACTCCAATCCGATCACCGGTGACTGGGTCCTCGAGGTCCACGAAATCGACGCCCAAACCGGCATCGGAACCGGATCGTGGCTCGCATACCGGTGTCCCGAGTGTTCACAGGTCGTCACGCGACGGCCACACCACTGACCGGTGGTCCTCGGCGTTAGGTTTGTGTTACCACAGCACTAAGCTGTGGTGTAGCATGTGTCGAAGATGGACACAACGCGACCGCACCGAGGACGAACAGCTGAAAACTGACGAACAGACAGAAGAAGACGAGCGGCCATCGTTCCTCAACGAGGAGCGCAGCGCCGACACCGAGTTGGTGACCGACGGCGGCGAGGGCGAGTGACTGCTCTGCCGTAGACGGAAGCGCGTCGCCGAGCGATGAAGATGTCGGATGAAGCGGAGTACGTTGCTCCGGCGATACAGACGAATAAAAACAAAGGGATACGAGTCGGTGACCGAACCCGAAACTGTATGTCACGGAGACTGTGATAGGTCCGTTACCGACCCATTCAGTTATCAGAGACATAGCGTTATATATTTTGTCGATTCACGAAATAGGTGCTTGGATAAGCTATTTTGCGAAAGATAAATGCACGAAACAATATTTGTGAAATCGTCGCGTCTTCCCGGCCGTCCCGTCGCCTCGGCGCTCGTCTGTTGGCCCGGAGTTCGCCCGTGGACTCGGAGTTCGTCTGTGGCCTCGTCTCATCGGATCGGTCGATTTCCGTTCACCCGTTGGGGACCGTCCGACCTCCGGGAAGAGCCGCCTATGTCATAATTTATATTAAATTTTTGTAGAAAACCTCGACGGGGCTATCGAAGCGTGTAGCCGACAATATCGGTCGATATCGATCGATCACATAAGGCTTTTTGAGAACGATCCAGCAGTTGTTGATACGTAGCTCCGAATGGACGACTCCGAACAGACCGATGGGTCGAGTGACATCGATTACGACGGACGCGCAAAGGAGATCCTCGGCTTTTCGCGCTGGTGGCAGATCGCCGCTGCGGCGGGCATGATGGCCGCGGTGAGCCCGTATCAGTACGTCTGGTCCTCGATCGAACGACCGCTCGCGGAGAGTCTCGACATCGCACTGCCGGCGCTTGGGGCGGTGTTTTCCTTCTACGTCGTCTTTCAGTCGATCTCGCAGTTCCCCGCCGGCTGGTGGCGGGATCGGCGCGGCCCGGGCGCGTTGACGCTGTTTGCGGCTCTGTTGGCCGGCGGCGGGTACATCGGCCTCGCGTATGCGACCTCGGTGTGGCAGCTGTACGTCCTGTACTCGCTCGGAGCGATCGGCGTCGGCATCATCTACACCGTCGCCGTCAACACGGCCGTCAAGTGGTTCCCCGACCGGGCCGGGATGACGACCGGAATCGGGACGATGGCGTTCGCCGGCGGCAGCGTACTGGTCGTCCCGTACGTTCGAGCTAACGCGACCGTGGCTGCGTACTCCGACGTGCTGCGGAACGTCGGCATCGCCATCCTCGTCGTGCTGCTCGTGGGTGCGTTTCTTCTGAAGGACCCACCGGAGGACTGGCTCGGGCTGGAGGACGGCGACACCGACAGAGACGGCGTTGCGGCGTCACTCCGCGGTCGGGATTACACGACGCGTGAGATGCTCGAAACGTGGCAGTTCTGGCTTCTGTACGCGATGTTCATCGCAACCGCCGGTGCGGATCTGATCGTCATCGCAAACGTCGTTCGGTTCGCCGAACACCTCGGGTTGGCAGCCGTCGTCGCGACCGCTGCAGCGACGCTGCTGCCGGTCGCCGCCGGCGTGTCACGTCTCATCCTCGGCGAGGTGTCCGATCGCTTCGACCGAAAGCGCGTGATGGCGGTGTCGTTCCTGCTCGCGGGCGTCTTCAGACTCGGACTCGTCGGCGCCGGCCTCGCCGAACTGAGCATCGTCTTCGTCGTCTTCGTCATGGCGGCGATGTTCTTTTCCTCGCCGCTGTACGTCTACTTCCCCGCCATCCTCGCGGACTACTACGGCGCCGCAAACTCCTCGGGCAACTACGCGGTGCTGTACACGGCGAAGGTCGGCGGCGGCGTCTTCGCCGGATCGGTCACCGGATTTCTGGTCGCCGCCTTCGGCTGGGTTCCGACCTTCGCCCTCGGTGGCGCCCTTGCGATTGCCGCCGCGGCGGCGAGCGTCCTCCTGCGCCCACCGAAAGACTCGGGGATGCGGACACAGGGAGCAAACGCGGACTGACCCGATCGAGCCACGCCGGCGGTGAGTACTCGAAATTCAGGAGGGCGCCGACGACGCTTCGCCCGCAGGCTCCTCCGTTTTTATAGGCTGTTGGAGGCGAATGCCACGGGGCGTGACCCCGAGGCATTTCACCGGTCGGGTGATGCGGCGACGAAGTCACCGCCGTCGTCGAATTCGATCGCGGTCGGCTCCGCTACCACCCGCAGGTCGTCGCGCTCCCGTGCGGCGTCCACGAGCGACGGCGAGGCATAACACCGTTCGAGACGCATCGTGTCCGTCACCCTGAGGACGCGTGCCTCGGTCGACGGCGTGGGACCGATCGTTCCCAGCGCCGTCGTGAGTCCCGCCCGGTCGTTCTCGACGACCGGGGGGAGACGGACCCCTCTGACGGTACTTGCGGTGATCGCATTGATCAGTGACTTCGACCAGTCCAGTCCGGTCATGATGTCCTCGTGTACGACGTCGGCCTGTCCCATCCCCATGGCGTTGCCGTCCGTCTTTTCCGTGAAGCCGCGGGCGTAGATCCGCTTGATGTCGGCCGTTTCGGGTTCGGGCTCGTTGATGGTGAAGTGCCGCCGTCCCGTCACGTTCGTGTCCATTCCCTGTCCGCTGACGTCCTTTCCCAGCTGGTCGACGACGAGTACGTCCAGCTCCTCGAACGGCAGCTTCGGCATTCGTTCCCAGGCCACCTCCAGCAGTTCCCGCTCTCTTTGCAGGAAATCAGACGGCACCACCCCCTCGATGTGGGTCGTGTCGTCGTGTTCGTCCTCGATGATCGCCACGCCGCCGGCGACCGGAAGCGCCTCAAGCAACTGCGTCGTGATCTCCGGAATCATGTTCCGCAGACTCCAGTCGACGGCCCAGTCGTGAGCCATCTTCGCACCGCGCTGTTTGCCCATTCCGATGACCAGCATCTTCGAGAGACCGCTCTCGACGTCGCCGCTGAAGTCGGTGTGGGGTTTGATGCGGTTGACCGGCACGATGGCGTCGGCCGCGACCGCGTTGGCGTCGGCGTACACCGGCACGTCCCGCTTCGGCGTCGTCCCGACCTGTTCGACCGCCATCGACGACCGGATCTCACAGCCGGCGGTCTCGGGGGTCACGCCCAGCGTCTCGAGTTTCTCCCGCTGGCCCTCGGCCGTCGCCCCGCCGTGGCTCCCCATCGCCGGAACAATGAACGGCTCGTACCCTCGCTCGGAGAGGCCGTCGACGACGCCACGGACGATCGCCGGTAGATTGTCGATCCCACGGCTCCCGACACCGACCGCCACCGACCCCCCTTCCGGACACGGATCGAGATTCAGCCCCGAGACGGCCGCAGACGCCGCCGCCGTCACCTCCGCCGGTGGAATCGGGTCCGTTTGCCACTGCTGTTCGATGACACCCAGCTTCGGGAGCGACAGATCGCCACAGGCCGTCCTGACAGCCTCCTCGGGCACTGATTCCATACCACGACACGTCGTTCGAGAAGTATATAATCGCTTGCAACGCCGGGTGAGTGATTCGCCGGCGATCGCGGCACGAACGCCTTGGGCGACGAGAAACGGCGTCTCAAAGTCGGTCCGCCCGGACCGCAAGAAGCAGTTTTTAGGGGCGATAAACGCCGACGGAGCTATTCGAGATCGAAGCGGTCGGCCTGCATCACCTTCTGCCAGGCGTCCACGAAGTCCTGGACGAACATCTCCTCGGCGTCATCTGCCGCGTACGCCTCGGCGAGTCCGCGGAGTTCGTCGTGTGATCCGAAGATCAGATCGACGCGGGTTCCGCGCCACGTCTGTTCGCTCGTCTCGCGGTCGTACCCGTCGTAGACCTGGTCGGATTCGGGTGACTGCTGCCACTCCGTGTCCATGCTCAGCAGGTTCACGAAGAAGTCGTTCGTCAGCGTCCCCGGTTCGTCGGTGAGGACGCCGAGATCAGATTCCTGATACGTCGCACCGAGTGTGCGCATCCCGCCGACGAGTACCGTCATCTCACTCGGCGTCAGATCCAGCAGATCCGCCTGATCGACGAGGGCCTCCTCCGCACGCTTGTCGAATCCATCCCTGATGTAGTTGCGGAATCCGTCGAATCTCGGCTTGAGCGCCTCGAAGGAGTCGGCGTCGGTCTGTTCGGCGGTGGCGTCCGTCCGTCCGGGTTCGAAGGGAACCTCGATGTCGTACCCGGCATCGGCGGCCGCCTGTTCGATGGCGGCGTTTCCGCCCAGCACGATGAGGTCGGCGAGTGAGACGCGGACGTCGTCGGATCGGGACTCGTTGAACGCCGCCTGAATCTCCTCGTAGGTTTCGAGGACGGTCTCCAGTTCCGCGGGTTCGTTGACCTCCCAGCTCCGCTGTGGTTCGAGGCGGATCCGAGCCCCGTTTGCGCCGCCGCGTTTGTCGCTGTCGCGGTACGTCGACGCCGACGCCCAGGCCGTCTTGACGAGCTGTTGGGTCGAGAGGTCGGTGTCGAGAATCTCCGTCTTGAGGTGGGCGATTTCCTCGTCGCCGACGAGGTCGTGATCGACGTCGGGCAGCGGGTCCTGCCAGATCATCGTCTCCTCGGGGACCTCCGGGCCGAGGAACCGCTCGGGTGGACCCATGTCACGGTGGGTCAGCTTGTACCAGGCCTTCGCGAAGGCCATTCCGAACTCCATCGGGTTCTGCTGGAAGGTCTCCATGATCTCGCGGTACTCCGGATCGCGCTTCAGGGCGATGTCCGTCGTCAGCATCATCGGCGTGACCTCCTCGTCGGAATCCAAGGCGTCCGGTGCCGAGGGAACGTCTTCGCCCTCCTTCGGCGTCCACTGCCAGGCCCCGCCGGGGCCCTTCTCGGGTTCCCACTCGTATTTCAGCAGATTGTCGACGTAGCCCATGTCCCACTCGGTCGGCGAGGACGTCCAGGGACCCTCGATACCGCTCGTCGTGACTCCCTCTTCGGCGGCGGTGTCGCCGTCCTGCCAGCCGAGACCCATGTTTTCGATCGGGGCCGCCTCGGGTTCGGGACCGTGGGCCTCCTCGGGGTTTTTGGCGCCGTGGACCTTCCCGAAGGTGTGCCCGCCGGCGATCAACGCGGCGGTCTGTTTGTCGTCCATCGCCATCCGGGAGAAGGTCTGACGGATGTTTTTCGCCGAGGCCATCGGATCCGGCTGGCCGTCGGGACCCTCTGGGTTCACGTAGATGAGACCCATCACGGAGGCGCCAAGGCCTTCCTGAATCTCGCCGGCTGCCGAGAAGCGTTCCTGCGTTTCGAACTCCGTTTCGGGCCCCCAGTCGACGGCCTCGTCGGGTTCGAAGTCGTCCTCGCGTCCGCCGGCGAAGCCGAACGTCTGGAATCCCATCGACTCGACGGCGACGTTGCCCGCGAGGATGATGAGATCCGCCCACGAGAGGCTGCGGCCGTACTTCTGTTTGACCGGCCACAGCAGTCGTCGCGCCTTGTCGAGGTTTGCGTTGTCCGGCCAGCTGCTGATCGGGGCGAACCGCTGTCGACCGCCGGCCGCACCACCGCGACCGTCGTAGGCCCGGTAGGTGCCGGCGCTGTGCCACGCCATCCGGATCATGAACGGCCCGTAGTGGCCGTAGTCCGCCGGCCACCAGTCCTGTGGGGTCGTGATGACCTCCTCGATGTCCGCCTTGACTGCCTCGAGGTCGAGCTTCTGGAACTCCTCGGCGTAATCGAAATCCTCGTCGAACGGCTCGGGATCGCGAGCGTTCTGTTTGAGGATGTCTATGCTCAGCCGGTTCGGCCACCAGTCCTGGTTGGTCCGGCGCTTGCCGGGGCTCGGACTCACATTATCACTCGACATAGATTTCTCGTTGAGAGATGATCGCTTGGCAGATACAAAGCTTTTGATCACCTTCTCACAGGATATCTTGTCTCACGTTATTTGTGCGCCGATCGGGCGACCCTCGGCCCGAATCGGATCGATCCGACGGGCTGGCACACCCCCACCGCTTCGATTCGACGTATACCCTCGCGTATTCCCGTCTGGGTCACGAACCCCTGCGTATGAACACAGACAGCCGCCTCGAAGCCACCGGGGAGGTCGACCCGTGAGACCGAACCGGATCGACTTCGCCGTCGACATCGCCTACGGTCTGGTCATCTTCCTTGCGATCGGGTTGATTCTCGTCGCCGGGACGGGGATCGGCGTCGCCTTCGGGATGGGTGTGTTGCTCTCCTACGTCATCCACGTCGGGTGGAAGATGGCGCGATTCGACCCGGAGTGGATGACACAGGAGGTCGCCGAGCAGGTCGAGGACACCGTAAGCGAGGAGGTGCGACAGACGGTCGAGGACACCGTAAGCAAGGAGGTCGACGACGTGACCGAAACGGTCGAGGAGACGATCACGGAGGAGGTGACGGCCGAGGTCGAACGGACGGTCAGCGAGGAACTCGAGGGAGCGATCGGCCGGATCGACGCTCCGGACGAACACACGGCGGCAGACGACCCCGAGGCGTAGCCGTGTCGTGGACTCACGCCCCTTCGATCCGTTCAATCGCTCCGTCCTCGACGACCGCAAGCGCCCACGCCGACGGCAGATGCCCATCGACGACGCGCTCGGGGACGAGGGGAACCGGTATCGGCTGGTAGGTCGTCTTCATCGCCCTGACCGACCCGAACCGTCCGACGATCCGCTCGCCGTCGTCGACGACGAACTGCCCCGCGTCGGTTCGCCGGTACGCATACGGGAACACCTCCCGAGGCGGGCAAGACAGTCCCTCGACGGATTCGAAGGCGGCGACGACCTCGCCGCCGGCCGCACAGACGAGCGACGCTCCGTCGTCGGCACCCGGCGACGCATCGGTGCGCTCCGTTCGCCACCTCGGTGTCTCGCCCGCTCGACAGCAGGCCCACCCCTCGTCCCCGGCCGGGAGTCGATCCGGGACGTTGTAGAAGGTCCGTCTATCCCCGTCGATCGACTCGATCCCCGGTGGGTCCGTGAGGATATCGCGGATCTTCGCCGCGTCGTGTGGATGGGCGACGAAAAGCGCCCGGCGGTCGGCTTCGGTCGCCGCGCCGACGGTCTCGAGCACCGGCGTCGGCTCCGGACGCGGCGACGCGACGAGCAACGGCCCCGGGACACCGATCGCTCGCGTCTCTGCGGTGGGTACGGCGACGCACCGACGGCCGTCGCCTTCCTGGATCCGGTAGCCACGCTCACGAAGCGCCGCCGTGACCACATCGAGTCGGGTCCGGTCTGACATGGGTAGAGTAATCGCCGAACGAACAAGAACGTTGTCCGGCCGAGCGGGGTCCCCAGTTGATCCAACACTTTTTGAACGACGACGCAGTACTCACTACCCTCTAATGGCACGCGCCGACGACACCGAGATGGTCGAGCGCTTCGAGGAGTTCTACCGCGACTACTACCGGAACGAAATCGGAGACCTCGCCCAGAAGTACCCGAACGAAAAGCGGTCGCTGTACATCGACTGGAACGACCTCTATCGGTTCGACCCGGATCTGGCCGACGACTTTCTCGCACAGCCGGAGCAGATCCGAGACGTCGCCGAGGAGGCACTCCGGCTGTACGACCTGCCGGTCGACGTGAAGCTAGGCGGCGCCCACGTCCGAATCAGGAACGTTCAATCGACGACCGAAATTCGGGAGATCCGAGCGCGACACCGCGGTAAGCTGATCTCGGTCTCCGGCATCGTCCGAAAAGCTACGGACGTTCGGCCGAAGATCACCGAAGCAGCCTTCGAGTGCCAGCGCTGTGGGACGCTCTCCCGGATTCCACAGACGAGCGGCGAGTACCACGAACCCCACGAGTGTCAGGGCTGTGAACGACAGGGCCCCTTCGACATCAACTTCGATCAATCGGAGTTCGTCGACGCACAGAAACTCCGCGTCCAGGAATCCCCCGAGGGCCTCCGTGGCGGCGAAACCCCACAGAGCATCGACGTCCACATCGAAGACGACATCACCGGCGAGGTGACGGCCGGCGACCACGTCCGCGTGACCGGCATCCTGCATCTCGAACAGCAGGGCTCCGGCGGCGACCAATCGCCCATCTTCGACGTCTACATGGACGGCCTCGCCGTCGAAATCGAAGACGAGCAGTTCGAGGACATGAACATCACCGACGAGGACAAACGCGAGATCATCGAACTCTCGGGTGCCGACGACATCTACGAGCAGATGGTCGATTCGATGGCGCCGTCGATCTACGGCTACGAACAGCAGAAACTCGCCATCATGATGCAGTTGTTCTCCGGCGTCCGGAAGAATCTCCCCGACGGCACCCGGATCCGTGGCGATCTGCACATGCTCCTCATCGGTGATCCTGGTACGGGGAAGTGTGTCGATGGGGATACAAAAATCACGCTCGCGGATGGGACCGAGCGGGCAATCGGTGACCTCGTTGAGGAGAAACTCACCGATCCGGTTGCGGTCGACGACGGATTTTACGATAAAACGGACTTCGGCGTGTTGACGACCGCCGAAGATGGAACAATAACACAACGACAGGCATCGAAAGTATGGAAGCGTGAAGCCCCTGATCGGATGTATCAGATACGGACCGCAAGCGGCCGTGAACTTGAGGTAACTCCCTCACATCCACTCTTTGTCCAGTCTGGCGGACGGTTGGATCCAAAAACGGCTGAGAATCTCACTGAAGGAGAGTTTATCGCGGTACCCCGACGGATCGAAACGATGCCCGACGATACGCTCGATATCGTCGATTACAGCGCCAAGACTGGAGATGCCAATGGGTACGATCCTGCAGAGAAAATTTCTGTCCCTCTTGGGAAATTTCTTGGATACCTAATTGCTGAAGGGTGTGTCCAGTACGACCGATCGTCGATCGAGATTCCAAATGCAGACGAGGCGATCGTCTCAGATCTTAGCAATTGTCTCGACGCACTCGGACTTCGATATGCTGTTTACGACTCAACGACACCAGGCCTTCGACGAGTCGTCTGTAACTCGGTCGAATTCGTTCGAGCGCTCTGTGAAATGGAGCCTGCCATAGCGGAGCGGTCTGCGTCTCAGCGCGTTCCGGACTGTGTGATGAGTGCTAACTCTGAAATCAAACGCGCATTCCTCAAGTCATATATCGCGGGAGAAGGTCACGTCTCTGATTCGGAACGTGAGCTGAGTGTTGCATCGATGAGCCGAGAACTGCTTGAAAACGTTCAATCACTGCTGTGTTCGTTCGGCATCCGGTGTCAGATTCAAGCGAGACACAACGGTAGCTACCGACTCCGAATTAGTGGGGCCGATTTTGTCCAATACACCGATAAAATTGGATTCATCACCGAACGAAGATCCGATGCTGCTTCGGCATTCCAGAGCGATCCAACTAACACGAACACCAACATCGTTCCCAATCTGGAAGACGATCTGAAACGACTACGCGAGCGACTCTTGCTCTCTCAATTCGACTGTGGATTGCCTCGAACCACGTATCAACACTACGAACGAGGTGACAGAAACCCAAGTCGTCGGAGCCTTCGAACCGTCCTGCAGGCGTTTGAAGACCGACTCAACTATCTCTCTGACCTCCGCGATCGGGTTGCCGACGGTGAGTGGGACGCTATTGTCGAAGCGCGTGAGGAACTGAACCTCTCACAGGCGTCACTTGCCAGTGAGATGGAAGTGACACAGACTGCTGTGAGTTACTACGAACGCAACGACGTCGTCCCGGATGGCGGAGAGGTGGCCGATGCCGAGGCAGTCGTGTCGGACACGATCGATTCGGCGCTATCGGCTGCCGACGATATCGAACGACTTCGTGAGTTGGCAGACAGCGACATCGGCTGGGAGCGGATCGAGTCGATCGAATCCACCGAGCCGAATTCCGAGTGGGTGTACGACCTCGAAGTCGAGGACACGCATAACTACCTCGCAAACGGCGTCGTCTCGCACAACTCACAACTGCTCCAGTACATCCAGAATCTCGCTCCACGGTCCGTCTACACCTCGGGGAAGGGGTCCTCGTCGGCCGGTCTCTGTGTGACCGGCGACACGACGATCCACACCGACGAGGGGCTCAGACCCATCCGGGATATCGTCGAAGCGGAGATACAGGATCCGGTTGGGGTTGAGACGGGTGTCGAACGATCCATCGGTGTCCAGACCTTCGACAGGGACGCCGGAGAGATCACCGGTGCCGATTCGTCTCACGTGTGGCGAATGCCGAAAAAGCCGTGTCGACGCATCGAGACGAATCACGGAAAAACGCTCGAAGCTTCGGTCAACACACCCGTGTTGACGCGTGGTGACACTGGGATCGAGTGGCAGGAGATCGGCGACATCGAGGCAGGCGATCACGTTGCCGTGCCGCGGTACGAGGCCATCGATCGCTCCAGCGTGGCAGTCCGAGATTTCCTTGAGTTATCGGGAGAGAAGGTTCGACTCTCTTCGGATTCCGTCTCTCTCCTCCGGGAGTGTTTAAAAACCGAGTTTGGAACACTCCGTGATGCAGCCACTGCCCTCGGGCTGTCTGAAAACTTCATCTACCTCCATCTGAAAAACCGCCACGTCCCCCTGGAGAAACTCGACTGTATTTTGGATGCGGTTGACAGATCCCGTGAGGATCTCGAATTCGATCGCCTGATGGTTCGTCACGGATACAGCATCACCGTCCCCGACACGTTCGACGAGGACCTGATGTATCTGCTCGGTATCGTCTTCGGTGACGGCGATATCTCTCTGAACCGTCGCGACGGCACCCGCGGACACGTTCGGATCTCGAACAGCAACGAACAGTTGCTCGAACGGGCTGTGAACATCTTCGCCGAACAGTTCGACAAACGGCCGACCATCGAGCGTCAGGACGATAACGTTCCGTGTATCCGTGTTGCGAGTGCGACAATCGCCAGGCTGTTTTCGAATGCCGGAATGCAGACTCCAAAAGAGAATCTCACACTCACACCGGAGTTGACAGTCGCGGAGCACTCGGACGCGTTCCTCCGTGGGTTGATGGACGCCGATGGGTCCGTCTCGGTGCGTGACGACGGTGGATCGAGCGTCCTCCTGTCCACCATCAGCGAGGAACTGGCCGAGCAGGTGCAGTTGATGCTCGAAACCTACGGCGTCCGTGCCAGCGTTCGTGAGCGTGATCGCCGCGGAACGTCCGAACTCGACTGCGGACAGGAGATCGAATCCAAACACGTTCAGTATTACGTCGAAATGTACGGTGCGGACATCGACCGATACGCCGAACAGATCGGATTCGGGTGTAGAGAAAAACAGCAGGCACTCGAAGAGATCGTATCCGGTACTCGGCGACGCGAGATGCTCCCGATCGGGTCGGCACTCGCCACGGTCGATGGAACCGCGGGACGGTACCATCAGAACATACATCGAGGGGACACCCCCGGCCGAAGGCGAGCACAACAGATGCTTTCGGATATCGATCCTTCCCCGGTCGAATCCGAGGTTCGTGAAACGGTCGATGCGAGTCTCCGGTGGGACGAGGTCGTGGCTGCCGTCGACACGGGCCGCAAGGAGGTGTTCGACCTGTCCGTTCCCGAAACGAACAATTTCATCGGCAACGGAATCGTCACACATAACACCGCTGCAGCTGTTCAAGATGACTTCGGCGACGGCCAGCAGTGGACGCTCGAAGCCGGCGCGCTCGTGTTGGCCGATCAGGGCATCGCCGCCGTCGACGAATTAGATAAAATGAATTCGGGCGATCGCTCCGCCATGCACCAGGCGCTGGAGCAACAGGAAATCAGCATCGCAAAGGCGGGCATCAACGCGACGCTCAAATCCCGCTGTTCGCTGCTCGCTGCTGCGAACCCGAAGTACGGGCGGTTCGATCAGTACGAATCGATCGGCGATCAGATCGACCTGGAACCGGCGTTGATCTCGCGGTTCGATCTGATATTCACGGTCACGGACGAACCCGACGCCGAGGAGGATCGCAACCTCGCAGAACACATCATCAACACGAACTACGCCGGGGAACTGCAGGCCCACCGCAACGAAACGTCGACGTCGAACGTCTCCGCCGAGCAGGTCGATTCGGCGACGGAGGACGTCGAACCGGCGATCGATCCCGATCTGCTGCGGAAGTACGTCGCCTACGCGAAGCGGAACTGCTTCCCGACGATGACGGAGGAAGCAAAGGCCGAAATTCGGGACTTCTACGTCGACCTCCGAGCCGAGGGGCAGGGTGAGGACGCGCCGGTGCCGGTGACGGCCCGGAAACTCGAAGCGCTCGTTCGGCTGTCGGAGGCCTCTGCCCGGATGCGGCTGTCGGATACGGTCGGGGCGGACGACGCCGAACGGGTAATCGAGATCGTCCGGTCGTGTCTGAAGGACATCGGCGTCGATCCCGAAACCGGTGAGTTCGACGCCGACGTCGTCGAGACCGGCACCTCGAAAACCCAGCGTGATCGGATCAAGAACGTCAAGTCGCTGATCGCAGACGTCGAGGAGGAGTACGACGAGGGCGCACCGATCGAGGAGGTGCTCGACCGTGCGGCAGAGGCCGGAATGGACCGTTCGAAGGCCGAACACGAAATCGAGAAGCTCAGACAGAAAGGTGACGTCTACGAACCGCGGAACGACCACCTTCGGACGGTGTGAGTGATGGATCGAATCGCAGCCCTGAGACAGATCGAGGACGCACTGGCGGCGTTCGAGGCGGGTGAAACGGATCTTGAGACGTGTGAACGCCACGTCCGTGCCGCGGTTCGGACGTTTGCGACGGAGTTCGACGGCGACCTCTCGGCGTATCGGGCCGACACCGGAACCATCGTCGTCGCGGCGTCTCCCTCGGCGGCCCGCGACAGAATCCGTGAGTTGACCGACGCCGATGCCCCGACTGTCGAGCGTATCGAATAGTCCGTAGCTTTATCCTCGGGACCGACGCAGACCGGAGCCGTGTTGTTGGTTGTGACGTACTCACGGGATGCGCGACTGTCGCTTCGGAACGTCTGTCGGACACACGACGATACTGTCGTAAGCGCCTTCGGCAGGGCGGCGCTGTTTGCCCCGACCGAATACGGTGCCTTCCTCGGCTTGCGGCTCCGTGAAAAACATCCCGAGGACGTCCAACTGGAGCGTGTCGAGCCGTTCAACGAGTTCCGCGTCGTTCCAGAGGCAGTCAGGGATGCGGCCGTGGCGTATGAAAACCGCGAGACGACCTCGGTCCCGTATGCGAAGTTCGCCCTGAACTCTCCGCATCCGTTGCCCGAGGAACTGAAACAGCGCGAACTGTGAAGGTCGATCTCACACCGGGTCACGATCCCGATGCAGTCGCCGCCATCGTCCGGTCGGCCTTCGACGCCCATCCGGTCCACCACCACGTCGGTATCGTCGCCCCCGATCGGACGGTCGACGAGCGGACGGCGCTGGCGGCGGCCGCACGGTCACGAAATATTACGTCGTCGGTTGCGGACGAACTCCGGGCGCTCGAAGCCGACGCCGTCGAGCCGGACCCTTCGGTTCCCGATCGGAGCGACCTCCGCCGTCGGGTGGCTGAAACGGGCGCGGAGCTGGAGCGACTCGAAGAGCGGGTTGCGACCCTCCGTGGCCGGCTACAGTCCGAGGGGACCGACGATGCGGCGGCGGCCTACCGATCGGCTGCCCGCCGTCTCTCGGAGGCCGAGACGGAGCATCTCGCGGCGAAGGAGCGTCTCGAGGCGGCACGAAGGCGTGCGCGGGAACAACGGACGGTTCAGGAAAAACGGCTCCAGCAGGCGGATCGGCGGGCGAACCTTCGACGTCGGGCGCGGTCGGAACTGGCGTCGGTCGTGCGGCCTGCCGCCGATCGGGCCGTTCGGTCGCTTCCGGCGTGTGCGGCGTCCACCTTTGAGGCGGCCTCCGGGGTCGACGCTGCACTCGCCGTCTGTCGGATCGCCGCCCTTGATGCGCCCGTCGTCCTTGCCTGTGACCGCTTCGAGGACGCTGCCTCGGCTGCCGACTGGCTCGATGCGCCCGTCTGTCGGCTGTGATTTATGTACGACGACGCGGCATCCGCCGTGTGGCCAGCGTTTCGACAACTGTTCGCCGGATCGAACGCGTCGTCTTGATCGAGGCAGTGATTCAGACAGCAGCGCCGCTGCGGGTGGAACTGAAGGCGACCGTCGACGGTCCGGTTCACTCGCCTCGAACCGATGGTGCGCCGGTGTGGGAGGGGGGGACGACGACCTGTCGTGTCGACGCCGCTCCCGTGGCTGTCGGCTTCGCCACCGTCGCGCCGCTCGAAACCCACCGACCGATCGAAATCGTCGACTCCGTTGCCC
>JARWGK010000033.1:0-48314 GCA_040409725.1 Natronomonas sp. | reverse complement strand
GTCACCGACGCGGATCGGCTGTTCGGCGACCGTCGAACCGCTTTCGACGATGGCGGAGTTTCTCGCCGGGTACGAGTCGGGTGAGCCGCGTCCGTGTGAGATCGTCGACGCCCGCTTTCTCCGTTCGTTCGACCTCCAGTTGCGCTGTCCGACGGACGACCTCATCGACACACCGAACGGCGTCGTCTCCGAGCGGTTCTACGACCAGCTCGCCGAACTGGTCGCCGAGCACACGAACACCCTCGTCTTCACCAACACCCGATCGGGCGCCGAGCGGGTGTTGCACAACCTCCGCGAACGCGGTGAGTTCGACGAGTCGAACTCCGGGTGTCACCACGGATCGCTGTCGAAATCCAGACGGAAGGAAATCGAGGAAGGGCTGAAGGCCGGCGAACTGGACGTGGTGACGACCTCGACGTCGCTCGAGTTGGGGATCGACATGCCGTATCTCGACCTCGTGGTACAGGTTGGCTCTCCGAAGAGCGTCGCCGCCTTGCTGCAGCGCGTCGGACGGGCCGGCCATCAGGTCGGAGAGACGGTCAAGGGACGAATCTTCGCCCTCGATCGGGACGAGTTGATCGAGTGTGCGGTGATGATCGAGAAGGCAGAGGAAGGCTTCGTCGATCGAGTGTTCGTCCCCGAGAAGGCCGACGACGTCGCTGCACAGCAGGCCTACGGGATGGCGATCAACGGACCGCTTCCGGAGGCCGAACTGAAGGCGACGTTCCGACGCGCCTATCCCTACCGCAACTACGACGAGGCGGATTTCGAGCGGCTGTTTCGGTACCTCACCGCCGACTACGACGGGATGGAAGAAAAGAACGTCTACGCGAAGATCTGGCGGGACGACAACGATCCGCCGGGTGGAGAGTACCACTACGACGACTTCGAGCCCGGCGAGCCGCTGATCGGCAAACGCGGTCGACTCGCGCGGGTCATCTACATGACGAACATCGGAACGATCCCCGATTCCTTCAGCTGTGACGTGTTCGTCCGTGGCTCCGAGGAGTGGGTCGGGCAACTCGACGAGGAGTATCTCGATACGCTGTCGAAGGGCGACGTGTTCGTCCTCGGCGGAAGCAACTACGAGTACCGCTACCGGCGGGGATCGAAGGTGTACGTCGATCCGACAGGGGATCGCCCGACCGTCCCGTCGTGGTTCTCCGAGCGTCTACCCCTGTCGTACGACCTCGGCTGTGAGATACTGCGATTCCAGCGAGCGGTGCTGGATCGGTTAGAGTCCGGCGGTCCGCCGGCACTCCGGGAGTGGCTCCGGACGTTCCCGATCGACGAGAACACCGTTCGATCGATCACGCGACTCTTCGACACCCAGCGACGGTACGCCGGCAGCGAGAGCGTCTCGACTGACGAACGACTCGCAATCGAGGTCGAACTCGACCGAGAGGAGTACCGTCGCAACTACTACGTTCACTCCGGCTACGGCCGTCGGTTCAACGACGGCTTCTCCCGACTGCTCGCCTACCACTGTGCGGAGCGGGCCAACACGAACGTCAAGGTCGCCGTCGCCGACAACGGATTCAGCCTCTCGATGCCGCTCAACCGGAAGGTCGACCTCGAATCCATCGTCGCGGACATCGACCCCGCGTCGGTGCGGGCGGATCTGCGGGCGGCGCTGGAGGGGACGGACCTGCTAAAGCGGTACTTCCGGATCAACGCGACCCGGTCGCTCATGATCCTCAAGCGATACAAGGGCAACGAGAAATCCGCGAGCCAACAGCAGGTCTCCAGTGAGATGCTTTTGAGCTTCGCCGAGGAGAAGGAGGAATTCGCCGTGATGGAGGAGACGTACCGGGAGATTCTCATGGACAAACTGAACGTCGAGGCGATCGAGGCGTTTCTCGAGGACGTTCGGGCGGGCACGATCGAGGTGTCGTTCCGCAAACTCGACACGCCGACGCCGCGAGCCTTCGGACTGGCGACGCTCGCCGCAAGCGACGTCGTCCTCGCGGAGGACGAATCGGCGGTGCTGCAGGCGTTTCACGACCGCGTGATGGACGCGATCGACGGCGACCCCGACGCCGAGGAGACGGTCGATCTCTCGACCGACGATTGAGGAATGAACGGTTCAGCCGTCGGGGCCGACGAGCAGCGTGTTCAACGCGTCGGGAACGACGAGAACGTCGCTTCCGGGTTCGAGCGCTTCCGCCGGTGACCGACGGGCGTGCATGAGACACGACTCGACCACGTCGGGGGCCTCGCTGTTCGTCACGTACACGTCGTGGTCCCGGAGCGCGCGAGCGACGACGAAGGCACGCTGTGCGCCGGGGTCGTACCCCGACCGCATCGTCTCGTACAGCGACTCCGGATCACTCGCCGTCGACAGTCGCTCGTAAAACCGGCGTTCTCCGGTTCCTCTGCCGGCGCCCTCGGAGAGTTGGGCGGGGATCACGACCCGACCGCCCGCCCGAAGCGGGTTGTGGGCACCGAGGATCACGTACGTCGCCGCCCGGGTCGTCTGGTAGAGATTCGCGTCCTTCGGTGCGCCGACGCCGCAGACGACGGCGTCGTACGTCGATTCGACCGGGACCGATCGCGCCGCCCGGGCCGTTTCGGCGAGGTTCGCGACGACGGCTCTGGGATCGCCCGCAGCCACGTCCAAGATTCCGGACGGACCACGGGTGACGTTCAGACAGAAGTCGACGCCGATCTCGTCGCCGGCCCGATCGATCGTTCGACGGAACGGGTTGTCGTCGATCCGCCCGAGTCTGACGCCTTCGCGTGCGAGCATCCCGGGGCCGTGTGTGTATCGGATGAGTGACTCGCCTCCGGCACCGATCGCGGTGGTTTTTGCACCACCGGAGAAGCCGGCGTACTGGTGTGGTTCGACCATCCCCGTCGAGACGACCCGATCTGCGGCGGCGACCCGGCGGTTCAGTTCGATCGGCGTCCCCGCCACCTCGCCGACGGTGACAGTGTCCTCGGGGTCGTGATTGACCGCGAGGTCGGCGTGTTCGCCGAGCATCGACGCCAGTTCCGCCTCCTCCATCGGTCGGTGCAGCCCCAGTCCGACGACGACCGTCACCTGTTCGCGGAACACGCCGACGCGCTCTAGCTCCGACAACAGTACGTCGAGGAGTGCGTCGTCCGGCGTCGCCCGGGTCGCGTCGGTGACGACGACCGCGACGGTGTCATCGGGATCGACCCGCTCTGCGAGCCGGCGTCCTGCGGGGTCGGCAACCGCCGCCTCGGCCGCCCTCGGAACGTCGATCGGATCACCACCGGGTGGATCGACGACGGTCACGTCGTGTCCGGCGAGATCGGTGTCGATCGTCCCCGTGCCGAGTGGCAGTTCGACCGACACGTCGATCAGCCCTTGATGTTGCAGACCGGGGCGACGCGGGCGACCTTGTCACCGATCCCGAGGGCGTCGCTCACCCGAACGACCTCGTCTACGTCCTTGTAGACGCCGGGGGCCTCCTCGGCGATCGTCGCGCCACTCTGGGCCTTGACGTACACCTGCTGGCCGCGAAGTTCGTCCTGCACGTCGCCGCCCCAAAACTCGTCTTTGGCCTGCGTTCGGGACATCAATCGACCGGCACCGTGGGCCGTCGATCCGAAGGTCTCGGCCATCGACTGCTCGCCGCCGCACAGAACGTACGATCCCGCGCCCATGCTTCCGGGGATGATGATCGGCTGGCCGACGTCCCGGTACACCGCCGGCACCTCCGGTCGGCCGGCGGGGAAGGCCCGCGTCGCGCCCTTCCGGTGGACGTACAGCTCCCGTCGTTCGGTCTCGACGGCTTCGCTGTCTCCGACCGGTCGGCCCTCCGAATCGACACCGACCTCGTGGACCTCCTTCTTTGCGATGTTGTGGGCGACGTCGTACAGCAGTTCCATCTCCAGGTCCTCCCACGGCGTCTCGAAGACGTCGGCGAACACCTCCCGGGTCTGGTGGGTTATCAGCTGTCTGTTCACCCACGCGAAGTTGATCGCCGCACACATCGCCCCGTAGTACGCCTCCGCGAGCTCCGATCCGGCCGGCGCTGCCGCCAGTTCCTTGTCCGGGAGCCGACTCAGAAGGTCGTCGTGTTCCTCCTCGATCTGTCGCAGGTAGTCGTTGCAGACCTGATGGCCGAGACCACGGGAGCCACAGTGGATCAGGACCACGATCTGTTCTTCATGCAGGCCGTAGGCGTCGGCGATTTCCTCGTCGAAGACGTCGGTGACGCGCTGTACCTCGAGGAAGTGATTGCCAGATCCGAGTGACCCCATCTGGTTTCGGCCCCGATCCTTCGCCTTCTGTGAGACGGCCGACGGATCGGCGTCGACGCGTCTGCCCTCGTCCTCACAGCAGGCGAGATCCGACTCGATCGCGTACCCTTCCTCGAGGGCCCACTCGACGCCGCGGGCAAGCGCCGCCTCGACCGTATCGGCGTCGCCCTCGACGACGCCACCGCCGCCGAGTCCGGACGGCACCGCCTCGAACAGCGCATCGACGAGTTCCTCTTCGTGGCCCCGGACGTCGTCGTAGGTGAGGTTCGTCTTAATAAGTCGTACCCCACAATTAATATCGTAGCCCACCGCGCCGGGCGATATACAGCCCGTCTCGGCGTCGATTCCGGCGACGCCACCGACAGGGAATCCGTAGCCCTGATGCCCGTCGGGCATACAGATCGCGTACTTTTGAACGCCGGGGAGGTGTGTCGTGTTCTTCAGTTGCTGGAGCGTCCTGTCCTCGGAAATCTCTTCGAGTAATCGCTCGCTTGCGAGTACTCGGGCCGGAACTCGCATCCCACCCTCGGGTGGAATCTCCCAGACGTACTCCCGTATCTTTCGGAGCGTGATGTCACCGGCTTCGAAGGTGTCCATAGGTGATGTTCTGTCATCACCACATCAATAGCTTACGCACGGCGTGAGGCATTACGGTCGATCGACCCCGCGAATCTCGAATCGTGCACCGCCGTCCGTCCCGTCGGTGATCGAAACCGTCCAGTCGTGTGCATCGACGAACTCCGAGACGACCCGAAGTCCGAATCCGGTTCCGTCCTCGGTGGTGGTGTATCCGGCCTCGAAGACAGAGTCCCCTCGATCGGGAGGTATTCCATCGCCGTCGTCCTCGACGTAAAATCCGTCCTCGAGTGCGCCGACGGTTACTGTCACCGCCGGCCCGGCGTGTTCGACGGCGTTGCGGAACAGGTTCTCGAACACCTGCCGGAGGCGAGCCCTGTCGCCGACGACGGTAACATCATTCTGGACGGAGACGGACGCCTCGGGTGCTTCGATCGTCCGCCACGCTTCGGCGGTGAGATCGGCGAGATCGATCGGCTCCCCCTCGTTGACGATCGTTCCCCCGCGGGCCACGGTCAACAGGTCGTCGATCATCTGATCGACTCGGTCGATCTGCGCCGATAGGGCCTCGAAGTGCTCCGCTTTGCCCGTCTCACGGGCGAGTTCGAGTCGGCCGGCGGCGACGCTCAACGGACCGCGAAGGTCATGCGAGATGATGCTCGTAAACTCCTCGAGGCGGTCGTTCTGTCGCTTCAGTCGCCGCTCACGCCGACGGCGCTCGGTGATGTCTCGAACAACGAACGCGATCGCGTCGGTGTCGGTCTCGACGCGCTGGATCGGATAGGCGCGCGATTCGAACCGCCGCGTCCCGGCCCGAACGTCGAGTTCGTACTCGATCGTACCGACGGTGCCGGAGTCGATCGTCTGACGGGTGAACGAAAGCAGGTCGTCCGCCACCGGGGTCGGGAGCACCTCGTGGAACGTCCGCCCGATCAGGTCGCTTCGCTCGGCGGCCAGCAGATCCGCCGTCTCCTCGGAGGCGAAACACTCCAGATGTGTTCCCGCCTCGTCGATGATGAACGCAACGTCGGGAAACGCCTCCATCAACGCCCGCAGCCGTCGTTCGGTCTGGTGTTCCTCTGTCACGTCGAGATACACCGCATACCCCTCCGGGACATCGGCTTTTGGGTTTCGGAGCGCGGCCGAAAGGTAGAATTCCCGCACGCCATCGGCGGTCTTTCGTCGAACGTACCCGCTCGTGGAGCCGGTCTCGATCAACTCGCGGTTGTTTCTCATCGTCGATTCGGCGTCGTCCGACAGCCCGATGAACTCGTCGACGTTCTTCCCGATTAGCTCCACCTCGTCGTACCCGAACGTCTCCTCGAAGGCCGAATTGACGGCGTCGACGATCGGCACTTCGCTCTCGAATCGTCCACGAAGTGTCGCCGCCGGAATGCTTTCGAACAACGTTCTGAATCGGTCACGCTTGCGATGGAGGGCCTCTTCGCGTCGCTTCCGATCGGTGATGTCCCGTGAGTTGAGCACGATCCCGTCGACGATCGGGTCTTCCGTTGGACCGCCGATCGACTCGAACCACCGCCAGGAGCCGTCGGCGTGGCGAAACCGGAACTCGACGTCGATCGGTTCGACATCGGTCGTCTCACAGACCTGATCGAACTGCCGGCGGACCCGACCGACGTCTTCGGGGTGGATGTACTCGAAGAGTCGTTCACCACACAGCGCCGTCTGCTCGTAGCCGAGGATCTGTTCGACGGCCGGACTCTGGTATCGGATCGTCGCGTCGTCGCCCAGCACGGTGACGATGTCCGAGGAGCGTTCGAGCACCGATCGGTACCACCGACGGGTTGCCTCCGCCTTCCGGCGGTGGCGGTAGTTTTCGACGGCCTTCTCGATGCCGTTTGCGAGGATCACGTATCGGTCGGTCCCGGGCCCCTTCTGGATGTACTCGGTGACCCCGGCGCTTATCGCCTTGCTCGCAATCGCCTCACTCCCCTGTCCGGTGAACAGGATAAACGGCAGGGCCTCGTTTTGCTCTCGGACGACCTCGAGTAGCTCCAGACCGTCCATCCCCGGCATCTCGTAGTCGCTGACGACGCAGTCGATCGGCTCCGTCTCGAGGAGTTCGACGGCCGTCTCGGGATCGGTCGTCGTCGTGATCGCCATCCTGCTGTCGTGTTCCTCGAGCATCGCCTCGGTCAACTCACAGATGGACTGTTCGTCGTCGACGTGGAGTATCCGGATCGACTCCGACGGCGGATCGACACCCGGCAGCGGCGGCGCATCGGTCGACATTACGCCTGCATTCGACACCGGCCGGTATGAAGCCTGTCGTCTGTTCGAGAAATAGAGGGACGTCGCAGCCTCGAAAGCGAACGAAGGAGACCGACGGCGGCCCGATCAGTACGACCGAACTTTCGGCTCGTAAGTCTTGTTTTCGCCGTCCAGCACGACCGGCTTGTAGTACAGCTCGGGTGAGCCGTCGTTCCAGGCGATCATCGTGTGTTTGAGCCAGTCGTCATCGCGGCGCTCCTGGAACTCCTGACGCCAGTGGGCACCCCGGAACTCGTTTCTGGCCAGGGCACCGAGGGTGATCGTCTCGGCGACATCGATGAGATTTCGCGTTTCGATGGTGTGGATGAGGTCGGTGTTGAATGTCTTCGACGGATCGGACACGGCGACGTCCTGATACCGCTTGCGGCACTCGCGGATGACCTCGAGTGCCTTCTTGAGGCCATCCTCGTTGCGGAAGACGTTGACGTTCTCGGTCATCGCCTTCTGGAGGTCCTCTCGGATCTCGGCGTGGTTCGTCCCCTCTGATTCCAGCATGTCGTTGACCCGTTCTCGCTCGTGGGAGACCGCTCTGTCGACGACGGCCTCGGCGTCGAGGAGCGCGCCACCGTCGGCGGCAACGTCACCCGAGGTCCCGAGTGCGCCCGGCGAGACGGGGGTGTCGAGGTCGCTTTCGGTTTCGCTCCGCTCGGACGGACCGGTCGGAACCTCGGCTTCGCCGAGGTCGCGGCCGGCGGCGTGGTGACCGGCGCGGGCGCCGAAGACGATCAGTTCGGGCAGGGCGTTGCCACCGAGTCGGTTCGAGCCGTGAACGGAGGCACAGGCACACTCACCGGCGGCGTACAGCCCGTCGATGCAGGTTTCGCCGTGTTCGTTCGTCTCGATGCCGCCCATGTGGTAGTGTTGGCCGGGCTTGACCGGCATCGGCTCCTCGAGTGGATCGACGCCCTCGAAGTCCTCCGCGAGGTGGACGATGTTCTCCAGTCGGTCGAGGATGCGCTCCTCGCCGAGGTGCCGCATGTCGAGGTGGACGTACTCGTCTTCGATGCCGCGTCCCTCGTTTACTTCCGTCAGTTCGGCGCGGGAGACGACATCGCGGGAGGCGAGTTCACCGGCGTTGTTCGCATAGCCGCGCTCGAACATGAACCGCTCGCCCTCGTCGTTGTAGAGGATGCCACCCTCGCCACGGACGCCCTCACTTATCAGGACGCCGGTCGACGGCAGCGTCGTCGGGTGGAACTGGACGAACTCCATGTCCTCTACGGGGACGCCGGCACGGTAGGCCATCGCCGGACCGTCGCCGGTGTTGGCGACGGCGTTCGTGGTGTGGTCGTACACCTGTCCGTCGCCGCCGGTGGCGAGGACGACGCCGTTTCGGGCGCGGAAGCCGACGACCTCGCCGCCTTTGATATCGTAGGCGACGACGCCGTGGCACTCCCTGTCCTCGGGGTCGTCGTGGTCGGTGACGGCGAGTCGAGAGACGTAGAACTCGTCGTAGACCTTGATTCCCCGCTTGACGACCTGTTGGTACATCGTATGCAGCAGGTGGTGGCCGGTTTCGGCACCGGCGTAGGTCGTCCGTGGGAAAGACAGCCCGCCGAAGGGTCGCTGAGAGACGCGTCCATCGTCCTCACGGGAGAATGGCATCCCCCAGTGTTCGAGTTGGATGACCTCCTCGGGGGCGTCCTGTGCGAGCGTTTCGATTGCCGGGGCGTCGCCGAGGTAATCCGACCCCTTCATCGTGTCGTAGGCGTGCAGTTCCCAGTCGTCGCCGTCACGGAGCGCGGCGTTGATGCCGCCCTCTGCGGCGCCGGTGTGTGATCGAACGGGGTGTAGCTTCGTGACCAGAGCAACGTCGGCGCCCTCCTCGTGGGCCGCGATGGCTGCGCGGAGACCAGCGCCGCCGGCTCCAACCACGACGACATCGTGTTCGTGCATTGTTGTATTAGTGTTCGTGCTGCGGTAACTTCAGGCTGTCTGCACCAGAAGGTGCGACTGTACTCGATTACCAGAACTTTAGGTTGTTCTTGACCGCCTCGCGTTTCAGTTCCTGAATATGTTCGGTGAGGGGGATGTCCTTCGGACAGACCTCGGTGCAGGAAAACTGCGTCTGACAGCGCCAGACGCCGTGTTCCTGTTCGATGATGTTCAGCCGATGCTGCTTCATGTCCTCGCCTTCGCGTTCGTCCATCGCAAACCGGTAGGCCTTGTTGATCGCCGCCGGTCCGAGATACTCGTTGTCACCGGCCGCGATGTTACAGGAGGACATACAGGCCGAACACCAGATACACCGCGTCGACATCTTGACCTTCTCGCGGTTCGCTCTCGACTGTTTTTGTTCCTCGAGTTCGCCGTCGGGCGTCTCGTCCGTCTGGAAGTACGGCTCTACGGCCTCCATCTGGTCGTAGAAGTGTTCCATATCGACGACCAGATCCTTCACGACGTCGGCGTGTGGCAGCGGTTCGATCCGTACCGGCCACTCCAGATCCGCCATCTGGGTCTTACAGCCGAGTCGCTGTTTGCCGTTGACGAAAAGCGCATCCGAGCCACAGATCGCCTGCCGACAGGAGTGACGGAAGGTGAGGGAGGAATCGAAGTGATCCCGCGCGAAGATGAGCGCATCCAGCACCGTCATTCCCTTGCTGAACGGCACGGAGAAGGTGTCGAAACGCGGATCCTGTTTCCCCTCGACGTCCGGATCGTACCGGAACACCTTGATCTTCACCGTCGTTTCGGCGTCGTCGATCTCCGTCTCGGCCCGCTGCCGCATGTCGGCGCGTTGCCGCTTGCGATCCATCCGGCGCTTCTGGTGGGCCGACTCCTCCTCTGTCTCCTCGGTCTCTTGTTCGGTAACTTGCGTACTCATGATTACAGTCCCGTCATTGCGAGGGCGACGCGGATTCCCTGTGCGATCAGCGCCACGCCGGCGACGATCAGCGACCACTTGACAACCGTCCGCTTGGTGCCGGAAAGACCCTGATTGACGAGGGCGTTGTAGACGCCGTTGACGCCGTGGAAGGTTCCGGCGACCAGAAACAGCACCATCGTGATGAAGTATCCGGTCTGTCGCATCCGGGCCCCGGTTCCGGCGGCGGTGATCTCGGCGGCGTGGTTGACGAAGTGAAGCAGCATGAAGTGATACGCCAACACGACGACGAGGAACGCGGCTGTGAGTCGCTGTAGCAACCACCGCGTACCCTTCGGTTCGAACGAGGAGTAGTAGTCGGCCATCTCAGAATGCCCCCAGGAGGAACGTCGGGATACTCGCGATCGTGATCACGGCGGTTACAATCAGTGCCGCGTAAAACGCCTTGTCCTGTGCCTCCAGTCCGACGCCGAGATCGACGAACAACAGCCGGACGCCGTTGAGTATATGGAAGACGGCAACGGCGAGGAGTCCGACCTCGAGGAACCGGACGATGAGCAGGCTTTCCAGACTCTGCAGCGTCTGGGTGTACGTCGCACCGTCCACCGTCGCCGTCGAAAGGACGGCGATGTGCGTGAACAGGTAGCCGACGAGCACCCAGCCGGTGAACTTGTGGAAGATCCATGCCCACATACCGGCGGAAAACTCCTGCCAACGCCCGAAGTCCTCGATCAGACCCCGGTCGTACGATTGACTCATGCAAACTGCTGTCAGGCCTGCGTCTGTATAGTAGTTACTACACGCCGGCGGAACCGACACCCGCAGTACTGTGGCCCTACTGGATCGACCCGAGGCCGATCCGGGTCCCACCGGGCGGCGCCGTCCGCGGCGGCAAACATAATCGTTCATAAGTGCGCCTACCGAGAGCTACCACAAGATGGTCGATCCAACTTCGGATCTCGGTGAGGACATCTCCGAGGAGGAGGCACCGAGGTGTGCGGTCTGTGAGGAACCGATCGTAAACAACCCAGACCACAGGGTCATCACGTGGGTCGAAGACGGCACCGTTCAAACGACACATTTCTGCGACGACACCTGTCGGGCAGAACACGAAACAGCCTGACCGACGGAGTACCGGAGACGGCAGCGGCACACCGGCCGCCGAAGAGGGGATAAAGTTGAGTTGTTTCGCCTCGAAGCACCGAACGACATGATCACCGAACTCTCGGAGACGGCGACGGAGTACTACGACAAAAAGGAACAGCTGACCGAGAAACAGCAGACGGTTTCTGAACTTCGGTCGGACATCTTCGGGGCGGACTCGGCGGAGATCGAAGAGCAGGCCCGAGAACTGTTCGAGGACGTCGGAGCGAACGACGGCGGGGGAAAGGTGCGTGAGATAGACAGCGTTCGGCAGGAAATCGCCGATCTGAACGACGAGATGACCGAACTGAGGACGGAACTGCAGGTGGCGTTTGCCGAACTGGAGTTGCCGTTCGAGGAGACGATCGAAACCCGCGACGGAGCGGTCGCGTTTCCGTTCGACGAGGACCTCTCCGAGGCGGTCGTTCGGGCGGTCGAAGAGCTGACCGAGTACGAGGCCGAAGACGGCGCGGTGGAACTCCGTTCGGAGGAGATCGTCGCGCGGACGGACGACATCGGCGAGGGGATCACCGCCGTCGAGGGGTTCGTCACCGACGTTCGGAAGACGGCACGGGAGGACCTCGACGTCGAGACCGAAGAGGAGTCGTACTCGATTCTGAGTTGAACACGGCGCCGACGGTTCCGGTACTACTAACTCCGGTTCGCGGAAAACGTCAGTCGAACCAACGATGAAACTTCACGAGTATCAGGCCAAGGGCGTGTTCGCCGACGCGGGGATTCCGGTCCCCGACTCGGAACTCGCCTCGACGCCGGAGGAGGCCGTTGCGGCAGCCGATCGAATCGGCTACCCTGTCGCCATCAAAGCACAGGTACAGGTCGGCGGACGCGGCAAAGCCGGCGGGATCGAACTCGTCGACGACGCAGCGGAAGCCGAAGCAGCCGCCGAACGGATCATCGGCATGGATCTCAAGGGGCTCGACGTCGAGGACGTGCTCGTCGAGGAGGCCGTCGACTTCGTCGACGAACTCTACGTCGGCGTGACAATGGATCGTGGACGCGGTGAACCGGTCGCGATGGTCTCGACGCGCGGTGGCGTCAACATCGAGGAGGTCGCAGCAAGTGATCCGGACGCGATCACGCGTGAGCACGTCGATCCCGCCTTCGGGATGCAGCCGTACGAATCCCGGAAGGCGGTTTATAATGCAGGAGTCGACCGGGAGGTCGCCTCCGACGTCGCAGGTATCGTCTCGACGCTGTACGATCTGTGGGCGGAGAAAGACGCCACGGAAATCGAGGTCAACCCGCTCATGGTGACCGACGACGGCGAGGTGGTCGCCGCCGATGCCGTGATGAACATCGACGGCGATGCCCTGTTCCGACAGCCGGAACTCGCCGAGATGGAGGACAAAACCGCGGGCGACGAACTCGAGGCCAAGGCAAACGAGTACGGCTTCGATTACGTTCGACTCGACGGTAACGTCGGGATCATCGGCAACGGGGCCGGTCTCGTGATGGCCACGCTGGATCTCGTCGACTACCACGGCGGGTCGCCGGCGAACTTCCTCGACATCGGCGGCGGTGCGAAGGCCGAACGGGTCAGCAATGCCCTGGATATGGTGTTTTCCGACGAGAACGTCGATGCGGTCGTGTTCAACATCTTCGGCGGAATCACCCGTGGTGACGAGGTGGCGAAGGGAATCAACGAGGCACTCGAAGGGTTCGACGAGATTCCGAAGCGAGTCGTCGTCAGACTCGCCGGCACGAACGCCGAGGAGGGCATGGAGATTCTGAACACGGACCTCGTCACGGTCGAGGCGACGCTCGACGACGCGGTCCGGCGTGCGGTCGAATACGCAACGGAGGCCGAAGAATGAGCATTCTCGTCGACACGGAGACACGCGTGGTCGTACAGGGCATCACCGGCGGTGAAGGGCAGTTCCACACCGGTCAGATGGTGGACTACGGAACGAACGTCGTCGCCGGAGCCGTCCCCGGTCGCGGTGGTCAGGAGGTCGACGGCATTCCCGTCTACGACACCGTCGGCGGCGCGGCACGACAGGAAGGCGCAAACGCCGCGGTCGTCTTCGTTCCGCCGGCGTTTGCGGCCGACGCGCTGCTCGAGGCGCTCGATTCACCGGTCGATCTGGTCGTGGCGATCACCGAGGGAATCCCCCAGCAGGACATGGCGAAGGTCTACCGGAAGCTACGGGAGACGGACACCCACCTCGTGGGACCGAACTGCCCGGGCGTGATCACGCCGGGTGTCGCCAAACTCGGCATCCTGCCGGGGAACATCTTCGCGGAGGGCAACGTCGGATTGGTCTCCCGGTCCGGAACGCTCACCTATCAGGTCGTCGACAACCTCACCGGGCGTGGGATCGGACAGACCACCGCCGTCGGCATCGGCGGCGACCCGATCATCGGCACCGACTTCGTCGACGCGCTGGAGCTGTTCGAGGCCGACCCCGAGACGCAGGCCGTGGCGATGTGCGGTGAGATCGGTGGCGAGGACGAAGAGGAGGCCGCACGGTACATCGGCGAACACATGGACACGCCGGTCGCCGGGTTCATCGCCGGCCGGACGGCGCCACCGGGCAAGCGGATGGGACACGCCGGTGCGATCGTCTCCGGCTCGGGAACCGGCACCGCCGAATCGAAGATTCAGGCGCTCAACGACGCCGGCGTTCCGGTCGGTGACACCCCCGAGGAGGTCGCAGACCTCATCGAGGATTTCCTCTAACCGCCGTCGGAAAGCAGCAATCTTTTGTATTTAGTCCGGCCTAAAAATTCTTGTACGCCTCATATCGCTTCGTTAGCCCCTGTGGCAGCGATTTTATCTCCTCGACCCACTTTTGGCTGTCCTAAAACCAGTGTCTTTAAGTGTTTTAGGTCTGCCTAAACGATCGTATGCGAAAACGACAGGCCGACGACGATCGAGCACAGACGACGACTGGGCGCCGACCGTTTCTGTTGAGCGCGGGGGCTGCCGTCGGAACGGTGGCACTCGCCGGCTGTGCCGGCGACGACAGCGGCGGAAGCGTCGGACGCGTCGCAGACGTCGATCCGCTCGGGTCGGCGGTCACATCGTCTGGCGTTCCGTGGGACGACCTCGGCGATCTCGAAGGCGAGATGACGATCTACTCCGGGCGGACGATCGATCAGATCGATCCCGTCTTCGATGCACTGGAGGACAGATACCCGGACCTGACGATCAACCGCGACTACGACGACAACGACGCACAGGTCAACAAGCTCATCCAGGAGGGCGAAGCGACTCCCGCCGACGTGTTCTACTCGCAGGATCCCGGCGCACTCAATGCGGTCGCAAACGAGGGACTCACCCAGGCGCTTCCGGGAGACGTCGTCGATACCGTCCCGGCGAGCCGTCGCCACCCCGACGGACAGTGGACGGGTGTGAGCGGACGTGTCCGTTCGATTCAGTACAACCCGGAACGACTCGCCGAGGAGACGCCGTTCGACGGTCCCGAGGATCTGCCGACGGACATCTTCGCGTACGCCGAGGACGACGCATTCGAGGGCATCATCTCGACCCGCCCGAACTCCGGGACGTTCCGCGGGTTCATCCAGGCGATGGTTCAGCTTCACGGCGAGACAGAAACCCGCCAGTGGGTCCGTGATTTCATGGATCAGGATCCGACGCTGTACACGAGCGGCAGCACCCAGCCCGCAGAGATCGAACGCGGCGGCGACGACGACCCGATCCTCGGCCTCGGCAACACCTATTACGCCGCACGCATCCTCAACGAGAATCCCGATGCGTCGATCAACGTCACGTTCACCAACGGTGACGCCGGCGCGCTGTTCAGCGTTGCAGGCATCGCCGCCACGGACACCGCCGACGATCCCGAACTCGTCGCCGAATTCGCCCGACACATGGTGGCCATCGACGGCCAGGAGTTCTTCCAGGACGTCAACGGCGAGTTCCCGGTCATCGACGGCGTCGACTACGTCGGTCCGCTCCCGAATCCCGCCGAACTCAACTCCCCCGAATTCGATCTGAGCAGCTTCGATATGGATCTCGAGGGCGCAATCGACATTCTGGAAGACGAAGGAATGCTGCCCGTTCAAAACTGATCGTCCAGCAACCGGGATCACTCCTCGTCGACCGAGTCCCACGGGTTCTGACACGTCCACGCCGACCGGTCGTTCGGTGTTCTGCTTCGTCGTCGATGTCAGAAGAGTCAAACGGGGCGCAGACGTACCCTGCCGACAGAAACCAACCGAAACAATGGGAGTTATCAGTTCGCTCGTCGGCTCGCGGCCGGTCGGTCGCATCCGTGAACGGATCCGTGAGACCGATCCGTGGATGGCTGTCGTCGCCGTCGTCAGCGCCGTCTTCGCCGCGTTGATCATCTCGCCGATGTTCTGGCTGGTCTGGCAGGCCACCACCGTCGACGTGAGCCGGGCGATGGACCTGATGTTCTCGTCGGTCACGGCGCGGATCACGCTCAACAGCGTGCTTCTCATGGCGGCTGTGACCGCTGCATCGATCCTCATCGGTGTCCCGCTTGCAGTGTTGACGACCCGAACGGACCTGCCGTACCCACGCTTCTGGACGATCGTCGCCTCGCTTCCGCTCGTGATACCGAGCTACGTCGGCGCGATCGCCTTCGTCTCGATGTTCGGCTCCGGGGGTGAGATCGACACCGTCTTCGGGGCCTCGATTCCGCGCATCCACGGGCTGTGGGGGGCGGTGTTCATCATCACGCTGTACACGTATCCGTACGTCTTCCTGACGACCCGGGCGTCGCTGCTATCGATGGACAGTTCGCTCATCGACGCCGCCCGGACGCTGAATCACGGTCCGGTCGGATCGTTCAGGCGTGTCACGTTCCCGATCATCCGTCCCGGTATCGCCGCCGGGGCCCTCCTCGCCGCCCTGTATGCCATCTCCGATTTCGGCACACCGGCGTTTCTGCGGGCGAACGTGTTTACGAGCCGTATCTACGGCGAGTTCAGCGGCTTCGCGGTCGAGTACGCGGCGCTTCTCGCACTCCAGCTCGTCGCCATCGTCGCGGTCGTCCTCGTCATCGAGGCCGGGATCGGGCGCGACGAGGACACGAGCGGCGGCGGCGAAAGCGGCTCGGTCATCAGACTCGGCCACTGGAAGTGGCCTGCGATGGGCGCGATCACGACGATCGGAATCGTCACGCTCGTCGTCCCGGTGGCGATCTTCGTGATCTGGATCTTCCGCAGCCAGGGCCAGCGCATCCCGGCCCTCGAGTTCCAGCCGGTGTTCGCGTTCAATTCCGTCTATCTCGCGGGGCTCGCTGCCCTCGCTGCCTGTATATTCGCCGTGCCCGTCGCGTACTACTCCGGTCGGACGAACACCCTCGTCTCCCGGGTGCTCGAACGGGCGACGTACGTCGGCTTTGCCGTCCCCGGCGTCGTGATCGGACTCGCCTTGGTGTTTCTCGGTACCCGGACGCTGCCATCGCTGTACCGGCAGGGGGTCTGGCTGCTCGTGTTCGGATACGTCGTTCGGTTCCTTCCGCAGGCCGTCGGCACGGTTCGGTCCTCGGTGCTGCAGGTCGACGGCGAGATGATCGAAGCCGCCCGAACGCTCAACGTCGGTCGAATCGAGACGTTTCGACGCATCACCCTGCCGCTCATCGCCCCGGGTATCGTCGCCGGGGCCGTCCTCGTCTTCCTGACCACGATGAAGGAGTTGCCGATGACGCTCATGATCGCGCCGATCGGGATGGACACGCTCGTGATCAGGATCTGGGATGCACACAACGCCCTCGCATACCGATACGCCGCGATCCCGGCGCTGCTTTTGATCCTCATCTCGGGACTGACGATGGTCGTCCTGCTCCGACAGGAGGGCCACGACATCACCTGAGCGTCGGGGCGACGGCAACGGGGAACGAGACCTTTTTCCATCCGCCACGGAGGTATACTGCCAATGGAAGACGAAATCGAGGACCTCCGGGAGCGGAAGCGGGAGGCTCGACGCGGCGGCGGCGAGGAGCGGATCGAGCGGCAACACGAGAAAGGCAAGATGACCGCCCGCGAACGGATCGAGTACTTCCTCGACGACGGCACGTTCGAGGAGTTCGATCAGCTCAAAACCCACCGGTGTACCAACTTCGGGATGGACGAACGGACGCCCTACGGCGACGGCGTCGTCACCGGCTACGGCGAGGTCGACGGACGGCAGGTGTTCGTCTTCGCCCACGACTTCACCGTCTTCGGCGGATCACTCGGCGAGGCCTTCGCCGAGAAGGTAACGAAGGTGATGGATCGGGCGATGGAAACCGGCGCACCGATCGTCGGTCTCAACGACTCCGCCGGGGCGCGCATCCAGGAGGGAATCGACTCACTGGCCGGGTACGCCCACGTCTTCCACAGAAACCAGCAGGCAAGCGGCGTCGTTCCGCAGATCTCCGCCATCATGGGACCGTGTGCCGGCGGCGCGGTGTACTCGCCGGCGATCACCGACTTCATCTTCATGGTACAGGACACGAGCCACATGTTCATCACCGGCCCCGACGTCATCGAGACGGTCACCGGCGAGGAGGTCGGCTTCGAGGAACTGGGCGGTGCCTCGACACACACCACCGAAAGCGGCGTGGCACACTTTTCATCGGCGGCAGAGGAGGAGGCACTCGACGACATCCGGCGGCTGCTGTCGTATCTCCCCCAGAACAACGTCGAGGACCCGCCGAAACTCGAGCCGTGGGACGATCCCGACAGGGACGTGACCGGGATCGACGACATCGTTCCGACGCAGCCACAGAAGCCCTACGACATGGTCGACGTGATCGATCGGATACTCGACGAGGGGTCGTTCTTCGAGGTTGCCGGTGGGTTCGCCCGAAACCTCGTCGTCGGCTTCGGCCGCCTCGACGGTCGGTCGATCGGCATCGTCGCAAACCAGCCCCGGGTCAACGCCGGCACGCTCGACATCGACGCCTCGCTGAAGGGCTCTCGATTCGTCCGGTTCTGTGACGCGTTCAACATCCCGATCCTGACGTTCGTCGACGTGCCGGGATTCATGCCCGGAACCGATCAGGAGCACGGCGGAATCATCAAACACGGCGCGAAGCTGCTGTACGCCTACTCGGAGGCCTCGGTGCCGCTTTTGACGGTCATCACGCGGAAGGCCTACGGCGGCGCCTACGACGTGATGGCGTCGAAACACCTGGAAGCGGACGTCAACTACGCGTGGCCGACGGCCGAGATCGCGGTGATGGGTCCGCAAGGTGCGGTCAACATCCTCTACGACGACGAACTGGAGGCGGCCGACGACGTCGAGACGCGCCGCGAGGAGTTGATCGAGGAGTACCGCGAGGCGTTTGCAAACCCTTACACCGCCGCAGAGCGCGGCTTCGTCGACGACGTACTCGAACCGGTCGACACCCGACGGCGGCTGATCCGAGACCTCCGTATGCTGGCATCGAAACGGAAGCAGACCCCGGAGAGAAAACACGGGAACATCCCACTGTGATCCTCGATATTCCCGACGCCGACGAGGCAGAGGCCGCAGCGATCGCCGCAGCCATCCGGGCACACCTCCAAGCGGAAGGCAACGACGACGACGCGCCAACGTGGGAGGGAAAGCGCTGGCAGTTTTCGGGCCGGGTCGCCTCGCTGCAGGGCCGAAGGCGACGGGTTACGGAGACTGCGCCGACAGACGAGTGGACGGCGGCGGGACGGAGCGATCGAATGCCGCGTCGATGACCCGTCTCGGCGACGGCCTCGACAGGTGTTGTGTCCGTCAACCGGACCGGAACGGGCGGTAAACGGCGCAGCACCGTGACGACCGATAGAATGACAAAGTGTGCGACAGACCTGTCGGTAGGATGTTCGATAAGGTACTCGTCGCCAACCGGGGGGAGATCGCCGTTCGAGTTATGCGGGCCTGTGAGGACCTCGGTATCGATACGGTCGCCGTCTACAGCGAGGCGGACAAACACGGCGGCCACGTTCGATACGCCGACGAGGCGTACAACGTCGGCCCACCGCGAGCCGCGGATTCGTATCTCGACCACGAGGCGGTCATCGAGGCGGCGATGAAGGCCGACGCGGACGCGATCCACCCCGGATACGGGTTTCTCGCCGAAAACGCCCGATTCGCCGCGAAGGTCCTCGAAGCCGACGGCGTGACGTGGATCGGACCGTCGCCGAAGTCGATGGAGCAGGCCGGCGAGAAGACGAAGGCGCGGAACATCATGGACGCCGCCGACGTGCCGATCGTACCGGGAACCGAGGACCCGGTCGAGACGGTCGAGGAGGTCGAGGCCTTCGGCGAGGAACACGGCTACCCGCTCGTGATCAAAGCCGAGGGCGGCGGCGGCGGTCGCGGGATGAAGATCGTCCGCAAGCCGGAGGAAGCAAAGGAGCAACTCGAAGCCGCGAAACGAGAGGGTGAGGCGTACTTCGACAACGACTCCGTCTTCATCGAACGGTACCTCGACAACCCGCGTCACATCGAGGTGCAGATCCTCGCCGACGAACACGGAAACGTCAGACACCTCGGCGAGCGTGACTGCTCGCTGCAGCGCCGCCACCAGAAGGTGATCGAGGAAGGGCCGTCGGCGGCGCTGTCGGACGAACTGCGGGATCGGATCGGTGAGGCGGCGAGGCGTGGCGCAGACGAAGCCGGCTACACGAACGCCGGCACCTTCGAGTTCCTCGTCGAGGAAGACCGCGACCGCAACGCGGGAACGCGTCTCGGTGCCGACACGAACTTCTACTTTCTGGAGGTCAACACCCGGATCCAGGTCGAACACTGTGTGACGGAGGAGTTGACCGGAATCGACATCGTGAAGTGGCAGATTCGCGTCGCCGCCGGCGAGGAGATCGACTTCACACAGGACGACGTCGAACTCGAGGGACACGCAATCGAGTTCCGCATCAACGCCGAAAACGCCGCCGAGGACTTCGCGCCGGCGACCGGCGGCGAACTCGAAACGTACGATCCGCCGGGTGGAATCGGCATCCGGGTCGACGACGCACTCCGGCAGGGTGACGACCTCGTCACCGACTACGACTCGCTGATCGCGAAGCTGATCGTCCGCGCGGGCGACCGCGAGGAGTGTATGGCCCGATCGAAACGGGCACTCGCGGAGTTCGACGTCGAGGGAATCCCGACGGTGATTCCGTTCCACCGACTGATGCTCGAAGACGAGCGATTCACCGAAAGCACCCACACCACGAAGTATCTCGACAATCAACTCGATCGATCCCGGATCGAGGAGGCTCAAAGGCGGTGGGGAACCGACTCCGAGAGCCTCGAATCCGACGACGACGAGGAGATCATCGAGCGAGATTTCACGGTCGAGGTCAACGGCAAGCGCTTCGAGGTCAACTTGGAGGAACGGGCAGAGAAGGGGTCGGCGAGTCGGCCACAGCCGGCGGCCGGAGGCGGGGGAAGCAGCGGCGGCGGGGCAGTCAGTGCCGAAGGCGAAGTCGTCCGCGCGGAGATGCAGGGGACCATCCTCGAGGTCAACGTCGAGGAGGGAGACGAGGTCGCCGCAGGCGACGTGATCTGTGTGCTGGAAGCGATGAAGATGGAAAACGACGTGGTCGCAGAGACCGGCGGAACGGTCACCGAGGTCTCGATTGCCGAAGGCGACTCCGTCGATCAGGGCGATCCACTGGTGGTGCTCGATTGAGTACCGGGGGCCGCATCCGCTCGCCCCGAAGGTCGGTACCAGCCATTTCGATCACGATCCGTCGGGATCATTAGTGTCGGGCGTATTTCTCGGTGGTATGGCCCTCCACTCCACACTGGCGACCGTACTGACGCTGGCCGGATTCATCCCATTCACGCTGCTGCAGACGGCACCCGAGTCGGCGGATGTCGACGGTGGTCTCGCCGCATTCCTCGTCCTCGGCGTCGTCGTATACGCCCTATACGTTGCACTCTCCATCGGCGTCGGCGTGGTCGTTCTCTTCGTCTCGGAGTTCCTGCGTGAAGGTTCGTACATCGGGGCGATCGAGCGGCACATCTACGATCGGCCGCTACGCTCGGGAGTCGTCGGCTTCGGCACTCTGGTCGGTGGATTCGTCGGATTCGTGCTGTCGCTTTTCGTTCTGCTGGTATCGATAGAACTCGGCGTCCCGGAATCGGTCGTTTTGATCTCGATACTGCCGTTTGTTATTGCAGTAGCCTTCGTTTATATAGGGGCGACTGTCGGCACCATCGTCACCGGTGCATACCTGCTCCGGCGGTTGCGGGGTGGCGACCCGAACGTCTGGATCGCGCTCGTCGTCGGCGCACTCGTCGTCAATCTGCCGGGACTCAATTTCGTACTCGCCTTTGTCGTACTGTTCGTCGGCACCGGCGCAATGGTCGATCACTGGTGGCAGAACCGACGCGACGGCCCGTCCGAATCGAACCCACCCGGTGCCGTCGAGGGGTAGCCACGACCGAAAGAGGAGGAAATCAAAGCGACAGTCCGGCGTGCCACCGGTCGACGCCGGCCTCCCGCTTTCGTTCGTCCATCCGGGTCAGGAGCGCTGCGGCGAGGGAGGCCGTCTCGGCGGCCCGCCGTTCGCCCTCCGGTCGGAACTCGCCCGTGACCCGGTTTGCGTACACCGCACAGACCGCACCGGCCCGAAGGCCGTACAGCGAGGCGAGTGTGAGGATCGCACTCGCCTCCATCTCGAAGTTCAAGACGCCTGCCTCCTGCAGCGTCTCGATTCGCTCTGTGGCGTCGGCGGCCTCGAAGCCGCCGAATCCGGGGCGGGACTGTCCGGCATAAAACGAATCCGTCGAGCAGGTGACGCCGAGGTGATAGTCGTAGCCGAGTCGTTCGGCGGCGGTCACGAGTGCCGTCGTGACCTCGTCGTCGGCAGCGGCGGGATAGTCGGGGCGAACGTACTCCTTGCTCGTTCCCTCCTGTCTGACCGCCGCGGTGGTGATGATCAGATCACCGATCGAGGCCTCCGGCTGAATCGCCCCACAGGACCCAACCCGGATCAACGACTCCGCACCGACGCGGGCGAGTTCCTCGACGGCGATTGCCGTCGACGGCGACCCGATCCCGGTGGAGGTGACGGAAACCGGGTCGCCGTCGTAGTGACCCCGAAGCGTCCGGTACTCCCGGTGGCTTCCGACGGCCTCGGAGTCGTCCCAGCAGTCGGCGATCACCTCGACGCGCTCGGGGTTGCCCGGAAGCAACACCGGCCCCTCGACGTCGCCGTCGGACAGTTCGATGTGATACTGCGTATCGTCCGCGTCCTCCGAGTCGGTCATCGCAGATGCGCCTCCCCGAAGGCCGCCGGCAGCAACTCGCCGAGCGTGTACCGTTCGATCGTTCCAGCCGATTCACAGACGACCCGAAGGGTCGGCTCACAGAACTCCGAAAGCGACTGTCGACACATCCCACAGGGGGTGACACCGTCGTCTTCGTCCGAGACGACAGCCAGCGCCTCGAACGATCGGTGCCCCGCCTCGATTGCCTTCCCCAGCGCCAGTTCCTCGGCGTGGATGCTGTTTGAGTAGTTCGCGTTTTCGACGTTACAGCCGGTGAATACTGCTCCGTCGGCACACAAAAGCGCCGCACCGACGCGATACGCCGAGTACGGTGCATACGACGACTCGGTCGCCGCTTTCGCCCGGTCCAAGAGGGTCCGGTCGATTCGATCGTCGTGATCGGTCATCGGGACTCCTCCGTTCCGGCCGATCCGTCGGTGGCCCACTCGACGGCCGCGTCGGCGGCGTCTACGGCCGTCCGTGTGAGTGAGTCGACCGCGTCGCTCTCGGCGTAGATGCGGAGATACGGCTCCGTCCCGCTCGGTCGGATCAGAATCCAGGAGGCGTCCTCGAAGGTGAGCCGAATCCCGTGGTCGGTGTCGAGTGTGGCCTCCGGGAACTGCTCCGGAAGCGTCCCCGAGAGTCGGTCCATCGCGGCGGATTTGTGTTCGTCCTGACAGTCGACGTTTACCTTCCGATACGGGCGTTCCCTGACCGGTTCACGGAGCGAGTCGAGGCCGTCTCGTTCGACGAGTGCGGTGACGACGGCCGCGGCGACGATGCCGTCGATCCACGTCCCGAAGGCGGGATACATGTGTTTCCACGGTTCGGCGGCAAAGACGACGTCGCCGTCGGTGTCGAGCCCTTCGTGTATCGTCCCGAGACCGACGCGTTCCGTGCGGCCGCCGGCGGCCCGAACGCGCTCGTCGACCCGCGCGGAGGCGTTCGGCGTCGTGATCACGACCGGATCCTCGGCGGTGCTGTCACGCACGAGGTATTCGGCGACGATGGCGAGGACGGTGTCCTCGTGGACGACATCGCCGTCGCCGTCGACGACGACGACCCGATCGGCGTCGCCGTCGAGGGCGATTCCGAGGTCGTAGTCGCCGCCGGGTTCGTCCGCGGTGCCGGCGACGAAGGCCCGAAGATCCGTGAGACTCTCCGGCGTCGGCTTGGACTCCCGACCGGGGAAGTGGCCGTCGACGGTCCCGTTGAGGGTGGTGACGTCCGCACCGAGATCGCCCAGCACCGTCGGGGCGATCAGTCCACCGACGCCGTTTCCGGTGTCGAGGGCGACGGCGACGCCCGCACAGTCACCGACCTGCTCTCGGACGTACGTCACGACCGCGCGGCGATACGCCGCCCGAACGTCCGACTGTTCTTCCTTGCCCCACTCGCCGAAGGCGACCGGATCGAGGCCGTCGTCAATTCGCCGTTCGATCATCTCTTCGGCGGCCGTGTCGTATTCGGTTCCGTCGGCGAACAGCTTGAGCCCGTTGTCGCCCGGCGGGTTGTGGCTGGCGGTGACCATGATTCCGTGTCGGCCGACGGACGCGTAGGCGAGTGCCGGTGTCGGAACGCGACCGAGTCGGACGACGTCCGCACCGCCGCTTTCGAGGCCGGCGGCGACCGCGGCGGCGAGACCGGGGCCGGTCACGCGGCCGTCGCGCCCCACGACGAACTCCGTGCCGTCTTCCGCGGCCGCTCGTCCGACCGCGGTCGCAAGCGTCGGCGTCACGGTCGAGCGGACGTCGCCGCGAATCCCGGCCGTTCCAAACAGCTCAGACATACCTCAGGGTGAGTCGGGTGGACACTTGAATACGGGGCCTCAATGCAGGCGACGGGAGGTGTCACTCCCACTCGCCGTCGACGATGTCGGGTTCGGGTCGGTGCGCCATGTTCACCGTATACTGCGGAAGGTGAAGTGCGAGGTCCGTCGTCGTGACGATGCCGACGGGCTCTCCGTCCTCCGTGACGGGGAGCTTCTTGACGCCGTTGTTCCCCATGCGGTTTGCTGCGTCCTGTAGCGTCTCCGTCGGTCGGACGGTGACGACCGGTTCCGACATCCGCTCACCGACGGTCGTCGCCGGATCGATCTCTTCGCCGACGGCAGCGACGACATCCGTCTCCGTGATGATTCCTTCCAGTCGGCTCTCACCGACGATGAGCGATCCGATGCCCCGCTCCGTGAGGATGCGAGCAGCCTCGGCCAGCGTCGTGTCCTCGGTGACCGATTCGACCGGCGAGTTCATGAGTTCCGCGACGAGTTGCTCGTCGTCCATGAATCGACACACGGTTTCGACGATCATAATAGTCCGTGTCGAAAAAGGCGACAGTCGACGAATCTGGGCGCCGTGACGGTTCAAAAACCCACGTCCAACGCCGTGGGTCGGCTCACTCCGACGGCAACACGCCCCACCGGTCGGCGATCACGCCGTCGACGCCGATTTCGGCCAGGTCAGCGGCTTCCGATCGGCTGTCGATCGTCCAGGCGTTGACGCTCAGCCCCGCCCGGTGTGCCTCGTTTATCAGCCGTTCGTCACAGATTTCCTTCGCCGGGTGGAGATACGAACAGCCCAGTTCCCGGGCCGGTTGAAGTACGTTCCGCGGCTCCTCGGCGACGAGATACGCGCGTGGGACGCCCGGCGCCGTCTCCCGGCACGCAGAGAGAATCCGGTTGTCGAACGAGGAGACGATGACCTGTGGGTGGGTCTCCGTCGCCAGCGTGATCGCATCGGCTGCGGTGTCCGGTTCCTTCAGTTCGACGTTGATCCCGATGTGTTCCGGAAGCGCGTACAGCACCGCAGACAGCGTCGGGACCCCGCTGCCCGTGCCGAGGACGTTCAACGCCGACAGCTCGGAGAGGGTGTGGTCTGCAACGGCACCGGTCCCGTCCGTCACGCGGTCGACGGTCTCGTCGTGGATGACGACGAGCTCACCCGACCGACAGCGACGGACATCGATCTCCACCGCGTCGGCTCTCGCCGCCGCCTCCTCGACTGCACGCACCGTATTCTCCGGATACAGCGACGCGAACCCACGGTGGGCGATGAGCCGCATACTCCCACTGACGTACCGCCTCACAAGTGCCTGTCGACCCACGATCGAGGCGATCAGACGCCGGATCGTCACACGCTTACCTGCGGTGTCTTCCCCGACCACGAACACCGGTTGTTTAATACGACCGCGTTTGAGTCTCGGGGTATGCGCGCAGTCAGATATCACGATCACGGCGGACCGGAGGTACTGACCGTCGAAGAGGTAGACCGACCGGACCACGACGACGACGAGATTCTCGTCCGTGTCGAAGCAGCCGCGGTCAACCCAGTCGACACGTACTTTCGAGAGGGCTCTTACCCGATCGGTGGCCTACCCTGGACCACGGGGTCAGACGCCGCTGGCATCGTCGAATCCGCCGGATCGGAGACCGACTTTTCGGCCGGCGACCGCGTGTTGGCGACGGGGCTCGGAAACGACCACCAGGGAACCTGTGCGGAGTACGTCGCCGTCCCGGAGGAGTTGGCGACGACGCTTCCCAAATCGGTCGGATTCGAAACGGCAGCCGCGGGTGCACTCGTCGGCGTGACGGCGTGGCAGACGCTCGTCATGACCTGCGATCTCGATCCGGCCGAACGGGTGCTCATCCACGGCGGCTCGGGTGGCGTCGGCCACATCGCCGTCCAGCTCGCGGCGACGGTCGGTGCCGACGTGACGACGACCGCGTCCCCGAAGTACCACAACCGGCTTTCGGAGTTTGGGGCCGACGACATCCTCGACTACCGCCGCGACGACCTCAAAGCGGCGATCGAGGCGGCCGGCGAACCGAACGTGATCCTCGATCACCGACTCGACGATTACCTGCCGCTTGACTGCCGGGTGGCCGACTTCGGCTGTCAGATCGCCGCCATCGGCAACACGGATCTCGAGGCGACGTTCCCGAGTGTCCCTGCTGCTCGGGCGAAGGCACTTTCGGTCCACCACACGAGCATGTTCAACACACCCGAAACCGACACCGTGTTGAGTCGGCTGGCCCGGCTGTACGAACGCGGTGACATCGAGCCGGTCGTCGCCGACACGTACGACCTCGAGGGCGTCGCCGACGCACAGGTCGACGTAATGAACGACAGCTTCTTCGGCAAGCTCGTCGTCGTTCCGTAGCTCGAAGCGATTCGGTCGCCGGACAGGTGCCGCGACCCGTCTGCTTTTGCGGCTGCCGCCCCAGTATCGGGTATGTCGATGGATGCGGATCCGCCAGGACCAAACGGCCTCCCGGTGCTCGGAAATACACATCAGTACGCCCGCGATCCGTTCACCTTTATGACCGCCGTCGGGCGTGCATACGGTGACATCGCACGCTTCGAACTCGCCGGCCAGCCCACGTACATGGTGACCGGGCCGGACGAAATCGAGCGCGTGCTCGTAAGCGAGGCCGACAGCTACCGGAAGCCGGTGTTCGGCGACGATGCGATCGAGGACCTCCTCGGAAACGGGCTGCTTTTGAGCGACGGTGACGCGTGGCGCCACCAGCGACAGCTCGCGACACAGGCGTTCGATCCCGGTCGCTTCGAGGATCTGGCGGCGATGATGGCCGACTACGCAGAGGAACTCGTCGAGGACTGGGACGACGGCGAGGTCGTCGACATCCGCGAAGAGATGGCCGAGATCACGGTCAAGATCATCGTCGAAGCGATGTTCGGGACGACGATCGACGACGAGACGACGACGGCGGTCCAGGAGGCGCTGGAACCGCTCGGCGCCCGCTTCGAACCCGACGCCGTTCGGTTCCTCCTGCCGAGTTGGATCCCGACGAGCGAAAATCGATCCTTCAGCGCCGCAATCGAGACCCTCGAGACGATCCTCGACGAGATCGTCGCCGAACGCCGCGAAAGCGACTACGAAAACGGCGACGACCTGCTTTCGGTGCTGCTGCAGGCACAGGACCGAGGCGAACAGACCGACGGCCAGATGCGCGACGAACTCGTGACGATGCTGCTTGCGGGTCACGACACGACGGCACTGACGCTCACGTACACCCTGTTTTTGCTCGATCGAAATCCCGAGGTTCGATCGGAGCTGTACGCGGAGTTCGACGACATCGACGGTCGTCCGGGATTCCACACCGCTCGAAAGATGGACTACACAGACCGCGTTCTGAAGGAAGCGATGCGGCTGTACCCGCCGGTGTACACCATGTTCCGGGAGTCGACGGAACCGGTCGAACTCGGTGGGTACGGACTCGACGAGGAGGCGCTTTTGATGCTTCCACAGTGGGTCGTCCACCGGTCGCCGCGGTACTACGACGACCCGGAGGCGTTCGATCCCGATCGATGGCTACCGGAGCGGTCGGCGGATCGACCCCGATTTGCCTTCTTCCCCTTCGGCGGCGGGCCGCGCATCTGCATCGGCAAGCAGTTTTCGCTTCTGGAATCGAAGATCATCCTCGCGACGATCGCAAGCGAGTTTGAACTCGAACGCGTCGACGACGGCCCCCTCGAACTTCGCCCCTCGCTGACGATGCACCCACAGAACCCACTCGAAATGCGACTACACAGCCGGTGACCGGTTTATAAATGGCCGGTGGGGACTCGCCGAGCGTCAGGCGGCGACCGGATCTTCCGCTCGGTAGATTCTTTTGACCCGCCGCCGCACGTGGGGTATGACGAACCGACTCGACGTTGGTGATCGGGCACCCGATTTCACGCTCCCGTGTGCCGGTGGCAGCGCGTACAACGACGTTTCGGCGTTCACACTGTCCGAGTCACTGCGCGATGGACCGGTCGTGTTGGCGTTTCTGCCGGGTGCCTTCACGAACACCTGTACCGATCAGGTCTGTGTCTTCCGCGACAGTTACGACGCCTTCGAACGCATCGACGCGTCGGTGTACGGCGTCACCGCCGACATGCCGTTTGCCCAGAACGTCTGGATCGAACAGCACGACCTGCCGTTTTCGATGCTGTCGGATCAGGGCTGTGTCGTGACGAAGGACTATGGCGTGTTCCGCGACGACATGTACGACATCGTCGATTCGGCTCATCGGAGCCTCTTCGGGATCGACTCGGACGGGACGGTGGTGTACCGGTGGATGACCGACGGTGACCCGGATTTCGACGCACTCATCGACGACGTGACCGCGGCACTGGCCGACTGAGGGGCACCGAAAGACCGATTCGAATGCACCGAAACCGGTGTCTGCGCTGTGACGTTCGGGCGTCGTTTCACTCATGATAACCGGGTTGAGGCTTATATACTCGGTCGTGTTACTGTGGCTATGTCTAATGCTGACGGTGCCCTCCTGCCATCGATTCCAAAACGGGAAGGGGATCCGATCCGTGTCCTCCACGTCGACGACGACCCGGCGCTCGTCGGTCTGACGGTCGATGCCCTCGAACGACTCGACGACCGGCTGGTCGTCGAGACGGCGACGAGTGCGAGTGACGCCCTCGATCGACTGTACGAGACGGAAATCGACTGCGTCATAAGCGACTACGGCATGCCGGGGATGGACGGACTGCGGTTTCTGGAGTCGGTTCGAATGGAAAAAACCGATCTGCCGTTCATCCTGTTCACCGGAAAGGGAAGCGAAGAGATCGCAAGTGATGCGATCTCCGCGGGGGTGACGGACTACTTCGAGAAGGGCGGTAGCGAACAGTACGCGGTGCTCGCAAACCGGATCGTAAACGCCGTCGAGCGCTACCGGGCACGGCAGGAAGCCGATCAAACCCGGCGGTGGTATCAGACGCTGTTCGAAAACGCCGTCGACACGGTGGCAGTACTCGACGACGAGGGACGAATCAAACACGTCACCGCGGCCGTCGAGGACGAACTGGGGTATCTCCCGTCGTCGCTGCTCGAGGAACACCTATTCGATTATTGCCATCCGGACGACCGATCCGAGCTTCAGAGCCAGTTCCAGCGGTGTGTCGACGGACAGACGGACACGATCGAGCCGACCGAGGTGCAGATCAAACGCGACGACGGCGGGTGGCAGTGGATCGAAATGAGCATGACAGACAGAACGGACACGATCGTCGACGGATACGTCGTCCATCTGAAGGAAATCACCGACAGGAAGCGATTGAAACGACGGTCCGATCGGCAGCGGGCGGTACTCGATTCACTCCCCGACGGCGTTTTTTCGACAGACGGAGACGGCGTGGTCACGTACCTCAACGACAGGGTGGAATCGGCCGTCGGACGGGACCGCGACGAACTGCTCGGCCAGTCCGTGTCGACCATCTTTGCGAATACCGACGCAGACGGCCTGCGATCGGCCCTCGAGGCGTCGGAATCCGGGGCGATCGAGGCCACCGTCGTCGGTGCCGACGGCGACTCGACCGACGTAGTCGTCCGCCTCCGGACGGACGAGGCGGGTGCCATCACCGGGACGATTCGGTTCGAGTAAGACGAAAAGTAGAACAGATTCCGGAGGTACCGAGGCGCGTGCCGTCTCAGCCGTGGTTTTCGGAGCTCTCGATCGACTGTGCGAACAGTTCGGAGTCCATCTCGTGGATGGCGTCCTGTGATCGCTCTCGAAGCGTTCCGAGTCGCTCCTCCAGTCGGGCGTACTCGTCGCTTTCGGAGAGCTCTGCGGCCGTGAGTTCCGTCTCGAGGGCGGCCTTCTTTTCGGCGATCGAGAACGCATCGGCGGCGGTTTTGTCGTATTCGGAGAGCTTGAGAAGCCGTTCGACGACCTCGTTGAGTTCCGTGCCGTCGACGGGTTTCGTGAGGTAGGCGTCGAACGCCATCTCGACGATGTCGAACCCCGGATCGACGCCGGTTACCATCGCCACCCGACAGCCGTAGCCCTGCTCTCGGATCGCCTCGAGGGTCTCGTCGCCGTTCATGTTAGGCATGCGCCTGTCGAGCAACACGACGTCGACCGTGTCGTCGATCACAGCAAGCGCCGCCTCGCCGTCTTCTGCCGTCAGGATCTCGTAGCCGTCGGACAGCCAGAGTGAGTACGCATCGACGACGGCAGATTCGTCATCGACGACGAGTACGGTCGGCTGTGAGGTCTGGGTCTGGTCGCTCGTCATCTGTGGACGCCTATGCCCCCCGAGGACGTATATGTGTCGTGGCTATCGGCGGCGGAGTCACGCGGGAACGCCGACGAACCGGAATTCGAACCGGGCGCCACCCTCCGGGCTCTCCGTCGCCCGCGTGCTCCACCCGTGTGCCCTGGCGATCGTTTCGACGATGTTCAACCCGAGTCCGGTGCCGTCGTCGTCGTCCGTGTACCCGTATTCGAACACCGTCTGGCGTTTGTCCGCCGGGATTCCGGGGCCGTCGTCCTCGACGTAGAAGCCACCCCCTCCTTCGAGGCGGCCGACCCGGACCGTGACGTCGTCGCCGGCGTGCCGTGCCGCGTTTCCGAAGAGATTCTCCAGCAGTCGCTGGAGCCGAGGCGAGTCGGCACGGATCGTTCCGAGGTCGCCGTCGATCTCGATCGTCGCCGAGTCGTCTCGGGCCGTCGACCACGCCGATTCGACCACCTCGGCGAAATCGATCGTCTCGGGGTCGTTCGCCACCGTTCCCTCCTTCGTCAGCGTCAACACGTCGTCGATGAGCGTACTCATCCGGTCGTGGAGTTCGGACAGGGCTTCGAGGTGGTCGTCGATCGCCTCGGGGTCGCTCTGTCGTGCCAGTGCGATCTGTGCCTGTGCGGTGTTGAGCGGATCGCGGAGGTCGTGTGAGAGGATGCTCGCAAACTTTTCGAGGCGTTCGTTCTGTCGCTGGAGCTCCGATTCACGGTCGGCGCGGTTGAGTGCCGCCTCGGCGTTTGCGGCCAGGAGATGTGCCAGATCGGCGACGTCGTCGCGCTCGATTGGCTTGTCGTTGCCGACCAAGAGGGCCCCCTGTCTGCCGAGCGGGATGATGAGCAACCCCTGAACGTCCGTCCCGGGGTGGGCACCGGGTTCGGTTCGGATGTCGTCGTACATCCGCGATTCACCGGCCTCGAAGGCCGCCCACGTGAGGCTATCGCCGCCGGAAAACACCGGTATCTCACCCATCATCCGCTCGGCGGTGTCGGTGTATGCGGCCGGACGAAGCACGTCCTCGGTGTCGTCGTAGAGGTAGAGGATCGACATCGGGAAATCGAGCACCTCGTCGACGGTCGTCACCACGACCTCGCTGATCTCGTCTGCATCGCGGGCCTTCAGCAGATCCCTCGCCGTCTCCTGGAGGGTCTCAAGTGTCCGTTGATACCGCTTCTGTTCGCTTATGTCCCGTATGATCCCCGAAAAGACGGTGTTGCCGTCGTAGGTGTGTTCCTCGAAGGTCACCGACAGCGGCACCTCGGTTCCGTCGGCCCGTTCACCCGGGATTCGGACGTCGTTCCAGTCGAGTTGGCGGTCACCCGTCTGCAGGTATCGGTCGACGGCGTCGTGGTGGGTCTCCTGGAACCGCTCGGGCATCACCGTCGTCAGCGGTTCGCCGATCAGCGTCTCCGGATCGTATCCGAAGATGCGCTCGACGGATTCGTTTGCGTACAGGACCGTACTGGTTTCGTCGATCGTGATGATCGCGTCGGACCCCTTCTCGACGAGCGTCTCGAAGAACTCTCGATCCTCTAACACGACTGCCTCCCGGTGACCACGGCGGTCACCTCGTGTGAAGTCGGTCCGCAGGGTCGCTTCACGTTTCGGAGGCCGTACATGACCGAGGGATAGTCCGCCGCCGCTTAAGTAACCTTTCGTGAAAACACGCCGATTGTGGGGCCGCTTTGAGGCCAGTTGTCAGTATCGTCGCCGAGCATACGCGGCGATCCCGGCTACGAGCAGGGCGACGAGCACCGGCGGAACTGTCAGCCCCTGATCAGGTATCGAACCCGCTCGTGCCTCGATCGTGAGTTGCCGTGTGGTCTCGGCTCCGTCGGGCCCCGTCGCACGGACGGTGATCGGCGTCTCGCCGGACGGGAATCTGTAGACGACGCGGTCGCCGCTGAAGGTCGCATCGGGGAACTCCCATCGGACGGTGACGCCGTCGTCGACGACGGCACGGAGTTCGACGTCGTCGCCGGCACGGACGAACGACGGAGCCTCGACGGACAGCGACGGTGCCGTCCGGACGCCGATCCGTCGGGTCGTCTCTGCGACTCCGCCGTCCTCGTCGACGATCCGGAGTCGTATCTCGTGATCGCCCGCCGGTCGGGTGAGTTCGATCCGTTCGCCACGACGGTCGATCGTTCCGTCGCCGGTCGTATCCCATCGATACTCGACGATTCGAGCGTCCGAACGGGACGGCGTTCCGTCGAGGACGAACGATTCCCCGGCGATCGGAACCTGCGGGCGCGTCTCGAATGCAGCGACGGGTTCTTCGACGGTCGGGAACCCAAAGCCCGCAGCCGGATCGTATCCGGGACCGGCGTGTCGTCCCTCGGTGACGTCGATCCGACTCGCTCTGGTGTGCAGCGTCTCCTTGAGTTCCGGCGGTGTCATACCCGGATTGCGAGCGAGAATTCGTGCGGACAGCCCCGCAACGTGGGGTGCAGCCATCGACGTGCCGGAGAGTCGGGCGTATCCGCCGGGAACGGGCGAGAGGACACCGACGCCGTATCCGGAAACGTCGACGTGTCGGTCGCCGTCGCTGTACGGTCCGCGCACGCCGCGGGAGGAAAACTCTGCGACGCCGTAGTTGTTCGGGGCGACGAACTCACCCGACAAGGCGCCGACGGCACCGACGGCGATCGTTCGGCGATCCGCCGCCGGATACTGTATCGTATCGATGTCCGGTCCGCTGTTGCCGGCCGCCGCGATCACGGCGACGTCTCGCTGTGTTGCGTACTCGACCGCTTCGAGCACCCGCGGTTCGGCCTGACCGCCGAGGCTCAACACGACGATGTCCGCCCCTTCGTCCGCTGCGGTCCGGATCGCCTCTCTGAGCGCCGATCCGGAACACTGCCCCTCGTCGTCACACACCTTGAAGGCGTACAGTTCCGCATCGGGGGCGACGCCGTAGATCCCACGGTCGTCCGTCCCGCCTTGGGCAGCGATCGTTCCGGCGACGTGGGTTCCGTGGCCGTTCGCGTCGGTACACTCGTTTCGCACCGTTTCACCGGTGAAATCCCGGCACAGCGTCACCTGTCCGCGGAGGTCGGGGTGACTCCGGTCGACGCCGGTGTCGAGTACCGCAACCGAGACACCGTCGCCGCCGCGTGGCTCCTGGAGGTCGTTTTGTCCGTACGTCGCCCGGACGCCGAAGGGAACACGTTCGGAGACGCGCGGCTGTGTCGCCTGTGATCGATCTGTCGTCGCCTCGGTCGCCGCATCGGCCGTCGTCGCGTTCAGCGTCCCGTCTTCGAGGGTCGTCGCGTCGCCCCCGGCTTCGGCGACCGCTCCGAAGGTAGAAAGCCCGGCGAGGACGGTGCAGAACAAAAACACACAGAGGACGCCGGCAAGCAGCCGCCGAAACTGCATACTTTTCTCCTTTGTCGTCCCACATATAACTCCATCGACACCGGTTCCGGCTGCAAAGCATTTATATGGTGAGTGGACACACTACATAAATATAATGCCAGGTCCTACCCGTCAGCGAGAGCGAGCCGGCGAAGACGAGACGGAAACAACGGAGGAGACCGGCTGTCCGGAGTGTGAATCCGACAGTCTCGTTCGAAGTGCGGATGGGGGCGAACTCGTCTGTGAGGACTGCGGTCTCGTTATCGAGGAAGAAAACATCGACCGTGGGCCGGAGTGGCGGGCGTTCAATCACTCCGAACGGCAGTCGAAATCCCGTGTCGGCGCCCCGACGACACAGACGATGCACGACAAGGGGTTGACGACACAGATCGACTGGAAGGACAAAGACGCCTACGGACGATCGATCTCTTCTGAAAAACGCTCACAGATGCACCGGCTTCGGAAGTGGCAGGAGCGGATCCGGACGAAGGACGCCGGCGAACGAAACCTGCAGTTCGCGCTGTCGGAGATCGATCGGATGTCGTCTGCACTCGGGGTTCCTCGGTCGGTCCGCGAGGTCGCCTCGGTGATCTACCGTCGGGCGCTCGACGAAGACCTCATCCGTGGACGGTCGATCGAAGGCGTCGCCACCGCTGCGCTGTACGCCGCCTGCCGACAGGAGGGAATTCCACGAAGCCTCGACGAGGTCGCCGAGGTCGCTCGGGTCGAACAGAAGGAAATCGGGCGGACGTACCGGTATATCGCACAGGAACTCTCCCTGGCGCTCGAACCCGTAGACCCCGTACAGTACGTCCCTCGGTTCTGTTCGGAGCTCGGATTGAGCGAAGAGGTCGAACAGAAGACCCGAGAGATCATCGAGGTCACGGCCGAAAAGGGAATGCTATCGGGGAAGTCCCCGACCGGATACGCCGCCGCCGCAATCTACGCCGCATCGCTGCTCTGTAACGAAAAGAAAACCCAGCGAGAGGTCGCAGACGTCGCACAGGTGACCGAAGTCACCATCCGCAATCGGTATCAAGAACAGATCGAGGCCCTCGGCATCCACTGATTTTCTGAAATCCACGCGAGAAGCGACCCTGCCGATCAAAACGGCGACTCGACGACGATCGTCTCCTCGCGGCCGGGACCGACGCCGACGGCGTAGATCGGGGTGTCGAGTTCGTCGGCGATGTACTCGAGATACCGGCGGGCGTTTTCCGGAATCTCGTCGTATCCCTCGGCGGCGACGGCCGTCCAGTCGACCTCGGGCCAGCCGTCGAAGGACCGAAGCACGGCCTCACACTCTCCCCACCGCTCGGTCGTCGTCGGCATCGACAGCAACTCCTCGCCGTCGAGGGTGTAGGCGTGTCCGACCTCAACCGTATCGAGACCGGCCAAAACGTCGATGTGATTCACCGCGAGGCCGGTGAAGCCGTTGACGCGGGCGGCGTGTCTGAGCATCGGCATGTCGAGCCAGCCGACCCGACGCGGACGGCCGGTGACGGTCCCGTACTCCCCACCCTCGTCACGGATGTAGGTCGCGAGATCCGAATCGTCTCCCGTCGCTTCGGTGGGTGTCTGGCCCTCGACGCTGCCGAGTTCCGTCGGCAGCGGTCCCGTTCCGACGCGGGAGAGATACGCCTTGATGATGCCGATTACCTCGCCGTCGCCGATCACGGTCGGTCCAAGTCCGGTTCCGACGCAGGCGCCGCCGGCGGAGGGGTTCGAGGAGGTCACGTACGGGTAGATCCCGTGATCGATGTCGATCGAGGTTCCCTGTGCCCCCTCGAACATCACTTCCGCGCCCGCCTCGAGTTTCTCACCGAGGAACTCCCCGCAGTTGACGGTCATCTCCTCGGCCTCGAGTCGCTCGCCGAACGCCCGATACTGCTCGAACAGCGTCTCGACGTCGAAGGCGTCGGCGTCGACATCGGAGCCGATGTCGAGGTCGTAAACGTCCTCGACGAGGGCTCGCTTTCGGGGGAGGGTGTACTCGAGGCGTGACCGAAGCGTCTCGGAATCGAGGAGGTCCCCGATGCGAATGCCACGACGGCCGGCCTTGTCCTCGTAGGTCGGGCCGATCCCACGGCCGGTGGTTCCGGCGGCCAGGTCGTCGTCAGATTTGACGTCCTCCTCGAGTCCGTCGAGGACGCGGTGGTACGGGAGGATTGCGTGTGCTCGCTCTGCGACGCGGACATCGGGATCGAGGCCGCGCTCACGGAGCGTATCGAGTTCCGAAAACAGCGTCTCGGGGTTGACGACACAGCCGTTGCCGAGGACGCCGACCTTTCCGCGGATCGCTCCGGACGGTACGAGCGAGAGCTTGTACTCCTCGCCCTCGAATACGACGGTGTGGCCGGCGTTGTCGCCGCCCTGATATCGCACGACGACGTCGACGACATCGCCGTAGACATCGACGATCCCGCCTTTCCCTTCGTCGCCGAGTTGCGAACCGACGATAGTAACGGTCATCGGAGGTTCTTTCCGCGCGTCGGGGTAAACAGATTTCGGTCTCCCGACAGCCGTCCGGGGACCGACCGAAGTGTCGTCGTGACCGACCGAACCACCACCGCAGCCGACGGTACGGTGCTCTGGCGTGTTCTCGTTTCACAAGGTATTTATTTTACTCGGCTGAAGATACGTCCAATGGTCGGTTGTGCGGGCGGCAGTGTTTCCTCAGGTGGGAACGGACGGGAAGGTTTAAAACCCTTAACTACAAGTTAACACATGTCATGATAGATCGACTCGAAAAGGAAGTTGATATGCTCGAACGTCATCTGCAGGTTCTGCGGATGGTAATCGAGAGCGAACCGATCGGGATCGTAAAGATGTCCAACGAAACGGGCTACCCACACCACAAGGTCCGGTACTCCCTCCGGGTCCTCGAGGAAGAAGACCTCATCGAGCCGTCGAGTCAGGGAGCGATTACCACGGAACAGACCGGAGAGTTCGTCGACGACCTCGATTCGAAGATCGACGACATCATCGACAAACTCGAGGGAATGAAGATCGACGACGTGCCGGAAATCGAGGGCTGAGGCCGCTACGTTCGCTGTTACTGCTGTGTAATGTCTCGACGCGGAAGGGGGGCCGAGCTACAGGTCCGGAAGCGTCAGGTGGAACTCCTCGCGGAATTCGACGAGACAGAGGTGGAATCCCTGTTTTCTGGAGAGTTTCACGTAGCTCTCCCGGGAGTCTCGGCTGAGCAGGCTCCCGCTCGTCGCCTCCGTCGCCACGGCCATCGCATCTGACTCGAAGAAGCTCCCGGTTACCGCAAAGGCGGCTGCGAGGGTGTCGTGGCGGTCGGCCACGCTCGTGGCGTCGGTGACGAGCGGTTCCATCCAGTCCCCCCGCGTCGGATCGCGTGAGGTGTCGAGGTTCGCAACGACGAGCGGATCGCCCATCCGGGTGCGACAGACGACGTCGAAGACCGTTTCGGTCACCTCCTCGCCGTCTCCGCCGGCGGTGGTGACCGGTTCGTCGAATCCGATCCGATGAATCTCCGGCAGCGCGTCGTACAGTTCCCGCACCCGCTGTGTCGATCCGGTCGAATCGATCTCGAAAAGCAGATCCTCGAGTAACCACGTCACGAACTGGTATCGTGTCGAGGAGACGAGAAACGTCTCGAAGGGTTCGCCCTCGACTGTCGCCCCGTCTTCGAACTGGGTGTGTCGTTCGATGGTGAGATTCGACAAAAGCGCCTCCCGAGACACCGCTCCCGCGTGAGCGTCGCTCATCGTCGCACCACCCTTCTGTTTGACCTGAACGAAGAGCTTCGTCCCCGCGAAGGCCTCGGCACTCGACAGCGACACGCCGGCGTCGACTTCCGTATCGGCCTCACGGAGCTGTGCCCGCAGCTTGTCCCGCTCGGCCCGAACGGACCGAAGTTCCGCACGCGTCGAGTCGAGTTCCTCCTGAAGGGCGTCCAGTTCCTCCCGAAGCGTGGCCACTGCTTCGGTGTCGGTCTCGGCGCCACCCGCGTGCTGCCCTTCGGCATCCGTCTCCTGCTCCCCGGAAGCCGGAGCGTCGGTGGAACCGAAGGCGTCCGTTTCGCCCGTGGGTTCGGTCGCTTCCACGCTCTCGGCGTCCTGCGTGGACGATTCGACGCTCGTTTCCCCCACCTCCGTGGGCGCTTCCTCCGGTGTGGCGGCGGCCGAGTCCGCGGTGTGTGGTTTCGAGTCCTGATCTGTGGCTTCCGCGTCGGTCGCGTGGGTCGGGGTTGCGGATCCCCCGTCGGCGGAGTCGGCTTCCTGTGGGGAGCCGCCCCGGTCGTCGGTGGGAGCGGGATCGGTCGATCCTCCGGTGTCGCCGGCGTGTGCCTCGCCGGACGATTCGTCGCCGACGTGTACCTCGCCGGACGATTCGTCGCCGGCGTGTGCCCCACCGAACGACCCGTCGTCGACGCGGGTCTCCGCGAACGATTCCTCGTCGAATCCCTCGTCCATCGCATCGTCTGAAGCGGAGGCCACAGCCTCTCGATCAACGGAGCGATCCGTCTCGGTTTCGGTCGTCTCGGTCCCCGCTGTCGATCGATCCATCTCGGTGCCGGTCGTCGTTTCACCGGCGTCGAACGGAACGCCGGTGTCGAAGGCCGAATCCGACGAGGGCCCTTCGGTGTCGGTCGATGTGGGTTCGTCGTCGACTCCGGTGGCGGTCACCGCGCCGCCGCCAGTCGTCGTGTCGTCGGGTTCCGTCTCCGGCACCGGGAGCGACACGTCCGGCAGCGAAACGGCGACGACGCTGTAGATGCCGACCTCGTCTTTCGCCCGGGATTCGGCCTCGTCGTCGGTGAAAAGCTGGTTGCTCGGGCCGATGTAGGCGATGTGGGAGGCGACGCCGTCGCGGTAGACGGCGTAGTAATCGCCGCTGAGAACGTTTTCGGTGAGTTCGACGTATCCCGTGAAGCCGCCCGAGGAAAGCGTCTCGTCGACGGTCGAAAGCGGCGTGTCGTCGGTGAAATACCGTCCTCGAACCTCGCCGCCGAGGGCGAGCATCGCCGCGAGTGTGACCGCCGTCGGGTGCGGTGCCCGATAGGCGGTGCCCGATTCGATGGTGTCGACTGTTCCGGGCGTGGGATCCGTTTCGAGATCCGAAACGACCGCTTCTGCGTCGCCGTCGCGGAAGAAGATCCAGTCCGATCCCGACTCGACGACGCCGTCGAAGCCACTGCGGCGGAGCGAATCGAGTCCGTCGAACGGCCTCGTATCCCACGTCTCGATGACGGTGTGGGCGTCCATACACTCACAAACAACAGCGAGGGTATAATCCTACTGCCCGACCTCGTCCTCAGAGCTTCGATTCGGCGTCTTCGGCGAGTTCCTCCATCCGCTTGCCGATCCGACCGGCCTCGGAGAACTCGTCTTCGCTCATCACGGTCGCGAGTGCGTTGCCGAGGACGAACACCGCGTGTTTGTGTTCGCTCTTCGATTTGTGTACGTCGTCGGCCGTGATGTCCAGTTCCTCGTATGCGCTGAAGGCGTCGGAGTCGATGTCGTCGATCTCCTGGAAGTGTCTCATGATCGACACCATCTTCGCGTGGAGTTCGAGAAGTTCCTCTTTGTGCATACGAGACCGTAGACTGCTGGACGTGTTAACACTTACGTGGGAGCCGCTGTCATCCACGAAGCCACCGTAGCCGAATCGGCAACCACGGAAGCGCCTATCAGAAGACGTACTCGTCGTCGTGGCCCATCATTCCGTCGTCCTCGAATTCGGGCTCTTCGTCGTCTCTCGGACCGCTCGTCTTGTACGCCCGGAGTCCTGTCGACAGCAGTTCCTCGATCGCCTCCTCTCGGTTGACGAACTCCCCCTGCTCTACCATCTGGGCGATCTGCATCTCGAGGTGTTCCGGGACACTAAGTTCTACCTGCGGCATCTAATTGCTGGAACCTTCGGCGATTGGATATTTAGTTCTGACGGGACCCTGCGCGCGAGAACTCGATCCGTCGGCGGCCGGTCGTTTCCGTCGGGTGCCGGAGGACAGTATCCGGTATTCGGAGATAATTTCCGGACGTTGCGGACAGTATTGCAGTCGCTTCCGTCGTTGTGTTGTCGCTGTCTCGACGGATACCCGGCCGACGACCGGATCCCCGGCGGACAGGGGAAAGCTACATACGTGTTGCTATCCCGGGTAGGAGGTATGCCGCACTGTCACAACTGTGATTCCTTCGTGACGGAAAACTACGTACGGGTCTTCGCCCCCAACGGGATGGACGGGGTTCGAGTGTGCCCGAACTGCGAGGACAAGCTTCGGGACGGTGCGGAGATCCGCGAGGCCCGATCACGCCGCGGGAACTGACGGATCGATCGCCGATCGCCGTTCTGTGAGCCGGGTGCAGAACCAGCAGGGGGTTTTTATCGTGGCAGGGTAATGGTACCTATGCTCAACACCGTACTGGAGGTGACCGTCGGCGACGGGGTCGAGTTTCGGTTGACGCTGTCGAACGGTGGAGACACACCGATCGAACTCACGTTCAGAGACGGCTGTCGGGTCGATTTCGCTGCAGTATCGGACGGCGATACCGTCTGGCGGTACAGCGACGGCCGGATGTTCACACAGGCGATCTCGACCGCCGACCTCCAGCCCGGTGAGTCGGCGACGTTCACGGCGACGTGGAACGATCCCGAACCCGGAGACTACACCGCAGAGGCGACGCTGCGAACGACCGCCGACTCGCCGTCCGCGACGGAACGAACCCCGTTTTCGGTGTGACCGGATCAGGCAGACGGCGTGTTCCGGTACAACCAGACGCTACAGAGGAATGCGACGAGCGCAGCGAGCGTGGCGATACCGAAGGAGACCTGATACCCGAACTCCGTGTAGATTCGGGCTCCGGCGACGGTGTCGCCGGTCCAGTAGACGTCGAGGGCGTAGCCCATCATCGTCGGAAACAGTGCGGCACCGAGAAACCCCGCACCGTTGATCGTCGACGTCGAGACACCGCTTGCACTCGTCGGATGCCGCTCCTTGATGACGGCGTAACTCAGCGCGTAACCACCCATCATGAATCCGGCGACGAAGTAGACGATTCCGACGACGAAAAGCGGCGGTTGGCCGACGAAAGCGAGTGTCCCGAAGCCGACGACGGAGACGCCCGCACCGCCGGTGATGAGGACGACCCGCCGTTCGAGTCGGTCGGAAACCCACCCGAAGATCGGCGGCCCGACGAGGAATCCGACGCTTCCAAGCAGCGTGTACCACGACGCGGCCGTGACCGAGACGTCGTACACCTGCACGACGAACGGAACCCCCCAGAGGCCGAGGAGCGTGATCAACACGCCGACGGCACAGAACATCATCAGCCCCATCACCCACGTCTCCCGCTCACCGAGGACGATTCCGAGGTTGCGGTAGACCTCGGCCATCGTGACCGAGTCACCGTCGGCGGCGCCGATCGATTCGAAGCCGGCGTCGTCCGGAGAGTCGTCGGCGAGAACGAAGACGACGGCAGCGACGACGAGGCCGAACCCGCCCAAGGCGAGCATCGTTTGTCGCCACCCGAAGGTGTCGGCGGCGACGGCAAGCGGCGTGGCGGCCATGATCCCGCCGAGTCCGGCGATGGCGACCGTCAGGCCGTTCATCGTCGCAAATTCCGTCGGGCGAAACCAACTCGCACAGTACCGCAGCACAGAGATGAAGATCACCCCACCACCGAGGCCGATCAGCGCCCGGAACAGGAACGCGGTGGTGTAGGTGTCCGCAAGCGCAAATCCGATCGCACCGGCGTTGAACACGACGGCACCGACGGTGACCGTCACCCGTGGCCCGGCCCGGTCGGCGAGGACGCCGGCCGGGAGTTGAACGACCGCGTATATATAAAAGAAGGCGGCGTGGAGCGTTCCGAGGGCCGCACCGGTCGTCTCGAAGGCGATCATGAATCGATCCGAAAGCACGGCAGAGGAGAGCCGATAGAGGTTGACGAGGAGGAACACGACGCCGAGCAGTCCGTAGACGACCCAGCGGCGTCTGTCTCTGAGACTCCAGATTCTCACAGGGAATGCCTCCGTCCATCCGTCGGGGTGGCCGACCCCACCACGTCTATCGATCGGTCCGGAGGCGACTCACGCGAGACTCGGTCGGATCGGCCGGGACGACGGATCGGGTACTCGAACAACGTGATTTCCGACAGCGGGCGGTCAAAAGAGACTGACGAAACCGAAACGCCGGCCCAATCGGGGTCACAGCACCGGGAATCACGGGACGCGACGGACAGACCGTCGTTTACAGCCGCCGATCGGCGAGCGAAACGATGATTCGGGTGGTCGTTCAATGGGCACCGTGATCGAATCCGAGTTGGGGTTCGTGCTCGCTGCGGGGGTCTTCACGGCTATCGTCTGTGGGTTCGGGACGCTGCCGTTGTTCGTCCTCGACGAGATCAGCGATCGGCTGACCGTCGGTCTGTGGGGGTTCGCCGGCGGTGTGATGCTGTTTGCGTCGATCTTCGGGTTCGTTTTCGAGGGTCTCGGCGAGGGAACGATCGCGGAGGTCAGCGTCGGGGTCATCGCCGGTGCCGGACTCGTAGTCGTGGCGGATCGATTGATCACGAGTCACGAGTTCGCACCGCGGGAGATGGCTCAGGCCGATTTCAAGAAGCTGGTGTTAATCGTCGGCGTACTGACGGTCCACAGCTTTCCCGAAGGGGTCGCACTCGGGGTCGCGTTTGCGGATCTCGGCATCGAGGGTACCCTCGAGGTCGCCGGGTTCGCGGTGCCGGCACTCGCGGTGTTCATCACCGTCGCAATCTCGATTCAGAACGTCCCCGAGGGGCTGGCGGTTGCGATACCGCTGAAGACGTTCGGCGTTCCGAACTGGCAGATCTTCGGATGGGCCGTCTTTTCGAGTATCCCCCAGCCACTCGGAGCAGGGGTGGCGTACGTCTTCGTCGTCTGGGCGCGGGAGTTTCTCCCCTACGGCTTCGGATTCGCCGCCGGTGCGATGGTCTATCTCGTGTTACACGACATCCTTCCGGACGCACTCGAACACGGTGCAGACGCCGGGTTGACAAACGGCGGTCGGCGGGAGTTACTTCTCGGGATCGCGGTCGGGGTTGCGGTCATGGCTCCCATCCTGGTTCTCACCGAGTGAACGGCGCCTGCGGCGTGACCGACACCCTTTTTCAGGTGCTCGGCGGATCTGTGGTATGACGCAGGTCGATTCACTTTTTGCCGTGTCGCCGCTCGACGGGCGGTACAGACGCTACACCGAGGGACTCGCGGGTCACGTCAGCGAGGCCGCACTCATGCGCGGACGGGTCGAAATCGAAGTCGAGTATCTGCTCGCACTCGCAGAACTCGAGGCGACGCCACTTTCCTTCGAGCCGGAGACAGAAGAGACGCTTCGGGCGCTGTACGAGGAGTTCGACGCCGAGGACGCCGCCGTGATCAAACAGCTCGAAACGGAGGGATACGGCGGGTACGCGGCGACGAACCACGACGTGAAGGCGATCGAGTACTTCCTGCGAATGCATCTCCCCGACGAGGATCGACAGGGGCCGTGGGTCCACTTCGGGCTGACGAGCGAGGACGTCAACAACCTCGCCTATCGGCTGCTCGTTCGGTCGGCGATCGAAGCAGAACTGCTTCCGGCGATCCGTGAGGTGCGTGCCGAACTTCTGGAGTTGACCCACGAGTACGGGGATCTGCCGATGCTGTCCCGCACCCACGGCCAGCCGGCGACGCCGACGACCTTCGGGAAGGAAACGGCAGTTTACGCCTCGCGTCTCGGACGCGCGATGGGTCGGATCGAGGCAGCCATCGACGACCTTTCGGGGAAAGTTGCAGGTGCCTCGGGAACGTACGCCGCTCACGTCGCAGCCTACCCCGAGGTGGAGTGGGACGCCTTCGCCCGGGAGTTCGTCGAGTCACTCGGCTTCGAACACGAGCCGCTGACGACGCAGGTCAACCCGTGTGACGACCTCGCGGCACTCTTCGATGCACTCACCGCGGTCAACAACGTGTTGTGCGATGCCAATCTGGACATGTGGCTGTACGTCTCCGATCGGTACCTCGGGCAGGCGGCCGAACGCGGAGAGACCGGCTCCTCGACGATGCCACACAAGGTCAACCCGATCGATTTCGAAAACAGCGAGGGAAACCTCTCGAAGGCAAACAGCGACCTGCGGTTTCTCGCAGACTACGTGACGACGTCCAGACTGCAGCGTGATCTCTCGGATTCGACGGTGAAACGGAACATCGGTGCGGCGTTTGCCCACTGTCTCATCGGCTACGAGAAGGCAACGGCAGGACTGTCGAAGGTTACGCCCAACGAGAGGGTGATGCGAGAGGACCTCGAAGACAACCCCGAGGTCATCGGTGAAGCCGTTCAGACGATTCTCCGACGGGAGGGTGACACCGAAGCCTACGAGCGGATCAAGGAGTTGACCCGGGGCAGACGGGCGACACTCGAGGACTTCCGGGAACTGTTCGCCGAGTTGGACATCGACGACTCCGTTCGGGCGGAACTGAACGCGCTGACGCCGGCGGAGTACGTCGGCATCGCCGCGAAGCTTGCCAGACGACCCGACGAGCGAGACAAGGCGGCAGGCGAGGAGTACTGACGGCAACACCGCTTGAGTGTCCACCGCGAGGTATGTGGGCGGGTCAGATCGTCGCCGTCGACCCCATAGGGACTGAACTACCGGATGGCCGTAGACGACTCCGTCGCTGTGGTCGGACCGATCGACGTCCGCATCTCGATCGGGGCGGCCAAGAGTAAAGGCGGTGCCGTCCACAGATCGAGGTGATGAGCGACGACTTCCGGCGGGTTGGCAGGCGTCGAGTGCTCGCGGCGATGGGTGCCGCCGGATTCGGAGGCCTCGCCGGGTGTGCGTCGCCGGAAGGCGGTGTGGACGATCCGGACCACGAATTCGAGCTGACGGCCGCCGTCGAGACGGTCGAGGTCGGTGACACCGAAACCGAGCGGTGGCTGTACGACGGCTCGTCTCCGGGACCGGAGCTGCGGGTGACGGAAGGCGACAGCGTCCGGGTCGTCCTGCGGAACGAGCTGCCGGAGCCGACGACGATCCACCACCACGGAATGACGCTGTACGACGCAAACGACGCCGACGGGGTTCCTGGCATCACACAGGAGCCGGTCGAGCCCGGCGAGGAGTTCGCCTACGAGTTCGAGGCGTACCCATCCGGCACACACTGGTATCACTCTCACGTCGGCCTCCAGCTCGATCGGGGGCTGTACGGTCCGCTGATCGTCGAACCGGACGATCCGGCGGTCGAATACGACCGCGAGTACACGCTTCTCTTCGAGGATTTCTTGGCCGACGACCCCGCCGTCGAGTTCGCCGGCGAGGGGACACCGATCGCGCCGTCGTACGACGGCTTCCTGATAAACGGTCGACCACCGTCGGATCCGGAGTCGATGGACGTGACAGCGGGTGAACGGGTTCGGCTCCGGCTGATCAACGCCGCGGCGGTGACGAACTTCTCCGTGTACCTGTCGGAGCACCCGCTGACGGTCACCCACACCGACGGCCCGGCCGTCGAGCCACACACGGTGGATTCGATCTCGCTGTGGATGGGCGAGCGGTACGACGCCGTCGTCGAGGCCGACACCCCCGGCGTGTGGCGGCTCGGTGCGGTTCCGTTCGCCGAGGCCGACACGCCGGTGACAGACAGCGCGGAAGCCGAGTTGCGCTACGCGGAAGCCGATCCGACGGCCGAAGCCACGGATTCGGGACCGCCGGGTGAGCGGCGGCTGGAGATCGGCGATCTGCGGTCACTCGAACTCGAAGCATACGAGTCGCCGGAGGCGGATCGGCGGCTGCAGTTCGATCTCGGACTCGATGGAACGCAGCGGGCGTGGACGATCGGCGACGAACCGTACCCCGACGCGGAGACGATATCACTGGAGGAAGGCGACCACACGTCTGTTGTTGTTTCGAACAACACTCCGATGCCCCATCCGATCCACCTCCACGGTCACCACTTCCGCGTCGGGGACGTGATCAAGGACACGGTCGCCGTACCGAACGACGGGCAGCGGGCGCTGTCCTTTGCGGCCGACAACCCCGGCGAGTGGCTGTTCCACTGTCATCACCTCTACCATCACGCGAGCGGAATGACGCGGCTGTTCAACTACGCCGATGCCGACTCGGATTCGGAGACAGGTTCGACCACAGGTCCAGCAGAGTTGGGCGGAAACTGAACGCCGGCGCGGTAGACGACAGAGATCGACCGTCTACGCCGGGGAGATCAGGAGCGATCGCGGTCGAATCCCGGTGCTTCGTCTTCCAGTCGCGTCAGGTCGGCGAACGTTTCCCGCCGTCGGACGACCGCCTCGTCGGTGCCGTCGATCGCCACCTCCGCGGGCTTGGGCTGGGAGTGGAACTGACTCGCAAGTTCGATCCCGTAGGCGCCGACGTTACCGATTGCGAGCAGGTCGCCGCGTTCGGGGCGGGGGATCCGGCGATCGGTGCAGAATACGTCGGCGCTCGTACAGATGGGTCCGCCGACGCTGACCGAGATCGACTCGCGGTCACCGCCGGTGACGTTTCGGATGTGGTGGTACGATCCGAACATCGCCGGGCGGATCAGAGCGGTCATCCCGGTGTCGAGTCCGACGACCGTCGTTTCGGGGGCCGATTTGATCGTGTTCACGCGTCCCAGAAGCGCCGAGGCGTCGGCGACGAGATACCGTCCGGGTTCGAGGGCGAGGCGTGCGTCGACACCCTCGGTAGCCGATCGAATCACATCGGCGACGCGTTCGAGATCGAGCGGTTCCTCGTCGGGATGATACGGGACGCCGAGACCACCACCGACGTCGAGGAACTCGAGGGGACCGACCCGTTCTGCGAGATCGGCAACCCGTTCGATCGCGCGCCTGTGATCCGTCAGATCGTCGTTCAGGACGCCGCTGCCGACGTGGGCGTGGAGGCCGACGAAGTCGAACCGTTCGCGGGCGGAGTCGACGAGGTCGGGCACGTCGTCGTAGGGGACGCCGAACTTGGCGTCCTTGCCGGTGGCGACCTTCTCGTGGTGGCCGGTTCCGATCCCGGGGTTGATCCGGAGTGCGAGTCGACCGTCGAAGCCGCGTTCTTCGAGTCGATCGAGCGTGTCCGACGCACCGACGGTCACGGTCAACTCCGGCGTCGACTCCCACAGGTCGACGACGTAGTCCAGGTCGGCGTCGGGCGGATTGACACCGGTGTACTGGATGTCCTCCGGCGGGACCCCAGCTTCCAGCGCGCGGTGGATCTCGCCGGCGGCGGCACACTCCACGTCGAGACCGGCGTCGTACAGCGTCCGAATCACCGCCCGCCCGGTGTTTGCCTTCGCGGCGTACATGACGTGGGCGTCCGGAAACGCCGCCCGAAACCGTTCGGCGTTTTCCCGCAACCGTTCGTGGTCGGTGACGTACAGCGGCGTCCCGTGTGTCTCGGCGAGGGCTTCGAGACGGTCTCCGTCCCACGCCGAGAGCCGCTTTACCGGCGGTGAATCGAGCACACTCATTATCGCTTCGACGGGAGCCGGCATAACAACCGTTTCGCTCCACGGCGACCGTGGGCCTGCCGTCTCACAACAAAAGCACGACCAGACCCGACAGTGCGGCGACGTAGACGGCCGCGCTGATGGCCCAGTCACGGCTGATCTGCCGCAGTCGCTGTCTGGCGAAGCCGGCCGGCCGCGGCAGGACGACCAGAACGAAGAAGCCGACCATGAGCCCAAACAGGAGCACCGAGGTGAAGACGAAAAGCGCCACTCCGAAAACCGAACTACCCGTCGGATCGATCCCCGACAGCAATCCGACGACGGTCAAAAGCGTCAAAAACAGCACGCCGGTTCCCATGCCGGCGCCGTAGTGGACGGCCGAGGCGACCCGCCCCGGAGCGCTGTCGGGGTGGGTGTCGGTCAGGACGCCCGCCGCGACGGTCGGCGGCGTTTCACCCTCCGGGAGTCGTCGCATTGCGAGATCCATCACGAGCGTCGCGCCGATTCCGGCAAACAGTCCGAGAAGTATCGTCGTGAACATGCAGACTCACCTGTCGTCGAACCCTTGGACGCCTCGTAATTGCATCCGTCGGTTGCGGACGAAGACGTTCGTTCCGCAATCGGAATTTCAAAACCGAAGGGGGCCGAATCACGGGTATGGGATTCGGCAAACACACGATCAACGGTATCGTTTCGCTTCTCATCAGCGTCGGAATCACGGTCTGGGCTGCCGACGACGGAGACGGCCCGTGGGACCTCTCCGAGGTGGCCCTCGCCGTCGCGATTTCGGCGTTTCTCTCCGGCTTCTTCACCAGCTACTTTGCGGAGTGACGCCGGATCCGCCGGCAACAACCATTATTTCCGTTGGGTGCGAAGACACAGATATGACACGACACGAGGATGACGGCCACGAGACGACGGCGGAACACAACGACGAACGCTCGCGTGGCTGTGAGCCGGACAGCCCCGAGGCAGCCGCACAGCAGGCCGCGACCGCCGGCGGCTTCGCCGGTGCGGTGTTGGGCGCCCGCGGCGGCCCCCTCGGCGCGGCTATCGGTGGCCTCGTCGGCGGTTCGACGGGCTACTTCGTCGGCTACGCGAGCGCCAAGGCGAAGGACGCCGACATCGAGTTCGACGGCGAAACACACACAGAGGAGACCGACGACGGACCGATCGAAATCGAAACCGGATCGGAATCCTCGGAATCCGACCACGA
>JARWGK010000032.1:0-2703 GCA_040409725.1 Natronomonas sp. | reverse complement strand
ATGATCGTCGTCGATCACAACATGAGCGGGCTAATGCAGGTCGTCGACCGTGTCGTCGTGATCCACAACGGGGCGAAACTCGCCGAAGGGACGCCAGAAGAGATCGCTAACAACGAAGACGTGCAGGAAGCATACCTCTCCGGGGAGGGAATATAGATGAGCGACCCAATACTCAAACTGGAAAACGTGGATGTCTCGTACGGGAAAACGCAGGCGCTTCGAGATGTCTCGATCGAAGTCGAGGAAGGTGAAATTGTCGGTGTGATCGGGCCCAACGGTGCGGGCAAGACGACGATGCTCGATTCAATCTCCGGTCACAAGGATTACAGCGGATCGATCACCTACCGGGGAGAGGAAGTCGCGACGAAAGGCAGCCAGAAACTCGTCAAAGATGGACTCGTCTACTGTACCGAAGACCGTGATCTGTTCCCGTTTTTCACGGTCCACGAGAACCTCCAGATGGGCGCACACTTCCGGAAGGACCGCCAGGCCGTCAAGGAGAGTTTCGAGTTCGTCTACGATCTGTTCCCACGGCTGGACGAGCGCCGGGACCAGGAAGCACAGACGATGAGCGGGGGCGAACAGCAGATGCTCGCACTCGGTCGCGCGCTGATGAGCGACCCGGATCTGTTGATGCTCGACGAACCGACGCTCGGTCTCGCACCGGTCATCATCGACGATATTAGCGATGCAATCGAACGACTCCTCGACGAAGGGCTGACGATATTGCTCGTCGAGCAGAACTCGACGTTCGCGTTGCGGCATGCCGAACGGCTCTACTTGATCGAACAGGGCAGTATCGAACTCTCAGGAAGTGCTGACGAACTCCGCGACGACGAGTACATCCGCGACGCCTACGTCGGCGTCACGTAGCGTCCCCGGTATCCTGCTTTCTTCAGCCCGCTTCGCAACCGTTATATGTGCCCCCACACTCTGTCCAGAGGCAATGGCAGAAGGAACGGTTGATTTCTTCAACGACACTGGCGGTTACGGTTTCATCGACACTGAGGATGCGGACGAAGACGTGTTTTTCCACATGGAAGACGTCGGCGGCCCGGATCTCGAAGAAGGACAGGACGTAGAGTTCGAAATTGAGGACGCACCGAAAGGGCCGCGGGCGACGAATCTCACCCGCCTGTAAATCGGGTTACCGATTTCCGTCCTACATTTTCCGATTTATCACGCCGGGTAGCACCGGCAGTACACTGATGTCATAGCCACCCGAACCCCTGGTATGGCTCTCGATCCGGTCTCGGACTGGGGGATCTATCCCGTCGACGTCCCGATGTTCGGGATGTCCGAAGTGACCTCACCGTACGTCGTCGACGCGGCCGAGCCAGCGATCATCGACACTGGCCCGGCACACGCAGACGAGAAGATTCTCTCCGCGCTGGCGGATGTCGGTATCGACAGGACGGAGGTTTCGTACATCGTTCCGACACACGCTCATCTCGACCACGCCGGCAGTGCCGGCTATCTCGCCGACGCCTGTGAGAACGCAACAGTCGTCTGTCACGAGCGGGCGGTCGAGTACCTCACGGACGAGTCGAAACTCGAACGCCTCACGAAAAGCGTCGAACGCGCCATCGGGATGCCGGAACCGTACGGCGACCCGACGCTGGTCGACCGGGAGCGCTGTCGCGTCGTGAGTGGCGGGGAGCGACTCGGCCTGGGGGATCGCACGCTCGAACTGATCGATGCGCCCGGGCACGCACCACACCAACTCTGTCTCGCAGATCTCTCTACTGGCGGACTCTTTACCGCCGACGCGGCGGGGATGAACTTCCCCGAAACCGGGCTGCGCCCGACGACGCCCCCGCCGAACTTCGATCTCGAGGACGCCCTCGCGACGATCGACAGGCTGCTCGGGTACGAACCGGACCGGTTGCTGTATGCGCACTTCGGGCCCGGGGAGCGTGGCGCCGGCGTCGCGGAACTGGAGTCGTACCGCGAGATGCTACCGACCTACGTCGAGCGAATCCGCGACGCCCGCGACCGTCACGGAGCCGACGTCTCCGCCATCACCGCCGATCTGCAACCGGAGTGGAGCCACTGGTCGCTGTCGACGGACGTGGCGGGCGTGCTCCGGTACCTCGACCGCGAGTAGCGATCGGGGAACACGAATCGACCGATTCAAGAGCGCTTACTCGTATGACCCGGTATGATAGAGCTACCACTTCATCTCGGCACCGAACATCCGAATCTCCTGTGGATCGCCGTCCCGAGCCTTCTTTCCTTCGCTGCGGGTCTCGGCCTCGGCCTGTTCGCCGGCGACCGACAGGAGGAGTCCGAGGCCGACGTGTCTCCGGAACCCGAGAAGTGAGTGACGGCCCCGGCTCGAGCCGAACTACCAAGTACGAGGATTACGTAGAGTGGAGCATGGAGACGTGGGCTTGGCTGATCGCGTACGTTCTCGGCTTTGCCCTCCTGCAACTGTACCTCTACCGGTACTTCATCGGGGAGCAGTCGAGAGCCGAGTCCTCCGCCGAGAGTACGCCACAGGGTAACGCCAGCCAGCCAGTAGAACACGGTCGCCAGGCGGACCCGCCCGCCGATACCGATCTCGTCGCCTGCACACACTGTGGCGGCCGAAACGAGAACCACGCGATGTTCACTTTCTGCAGACACTGCGGGAAGCGACTGGAGTAGATGCGGGCGATAGCGATCAACGTTGGCGCAAACACTGAAGGAACCAGCCTGAGC
>JARWGK010000031.1:0-15470 GCA_040409725.1 Natronomonas sp. | reverse complement strand
CGTTGAAATATCTCGCTATCCGGCGACGCGTGGAGGGACACCACCACAGCAGGCGGAGGTTTACAACCAGGGAACGATCAGGGGAGGTATGGAAAATCAACTCACAGACGCCGCTTCGCCGTATCTCCGCCAACACGCCGACAATCCGGTAGCCTGGCAGCCGTGGACCGAGGAGACGCTACAGTTGGCCGAGGAACGCGACGTGCCCATCTTCCTCTCGATCGGGTACTCGGCGTGTCACTGGTGTCACGTGATGGAAGACGAAAGCTTCGAAGATCCGGAGATCGCCGAGATTCTCAACGAGGAGTTCGTTCCGATCAAGGTCGACCGCGAGGAACGACCGGACGTCGACAGCGTCTACATGACGGCGTGTCAGTTGACCCGCGGCCAGGGCGGCTGGCCGCTGTCGGCGTGGCTGACGCCGGACGGCAGACCGTTTCAGGTCGGGACGTACTTTCCGCCGGAGTCGCGTCAGGGAATGCCCGGATTCGGCGACGTTCTTCGGGGGATTGCCGACGCGTGGAACGATCCAGAGGAGCGACAGAAACTCGAGGATCGCGCCGACCAGCTCTCGGATGCGATCGAGGGCGAACTGGAGGACACCCCCGAGACACCTGGGGCGGCACCCGACGACGCGTTCATCGAGACCGCAGCCGACGCCGCGGTTCGTCGGGCGGATCGACAACACGGTGGCTGGGGAACGGGACAGAAATTCCCACAGCCGGGGCGGATCTCGGTCCTGCTCCGGGCCGCCGACAGAACTGGAAACGAAACGTACCGCGACGTCGCCTGTGAGACGCTCGATGCGATGGCCTCGGGCGGACTGTACGACCACGTTGGCGGCGGCTTCCACCGGTACTGTGTCGATCGGGAGTGGACGGTGCCACACTTCGAGAAGATGCTGTACGACAACGCCGAGATTCCGCGGGCGTTTCTCGCCGGCTACGCCGTCACCGGGAACCAGCGGTACGCCGAGATCACGACGGAGACGTTCGAGTTCCTCCGGCGTGAGATGCAGCATCCGGCCGGCGGCTTCTATGCGACGCTCGATGCAGAAAGCCAGGCTCCGAGTGGTGAGCGCGAGGAGGGTGCATTTTATACGTGGACGCCCGGAGAGGTCGAAGCCGCACTCGACGACGAGACGGACGCCGCGCTGTTTTGTGACCGATACGGAATCACCGAGAAGGGGAACTTCGAAGGGCGAACCGTTCCGACGGAATCCGCGCCGATCGATCGACTCGCTCGGGAGTACGACCTCGACGACGAGGCCGTCCGGACCCGGCTCGATCGGACCCGAGAGACGCTTTTCACCGTCAGAAGCGATCGTCCGCGGCCGCCTCGCGACGAGAAGGTACTCGCCGGGTGGAACGGACTCGTCGCCTCGGCTTTCGCCGAGGGATCGTTGGTCCTTGGCGGCGACCACGCGGTGGAGTGTGCCGAGACAGCGGCGGAGGCGATCGCGTTCTGCCGCAGTCGGCTCTGGGACGAAGACACGAACCGCCTCTCGCGGCGGCTGGAAGGTGATACGATCGGAATCGACGGATATCTCGAGGACTACGCCTTCCTCGGCCGGGGGGCACTCAACACCTACGAGGCGACGGGTGACGTGGCTCACCTCGCATTCGCACTCGAACTCGGACGGACGATCAGTGACGCCTTCTACGACGAGACGGCGGGAACGCTGTATTTCACCCCGGCGGACGGTGAGTCACTCGTCGCACGCCCACAGGAGCTAACGGACACCTCGACCCCCTCCTCGGCCGGCGTCGCGGCCGAGTTGCTGTCGAAGCTCGAGGCGTTCGCGCCGAGTGAGAACTTCGGTGCGATCGCCGAGACGGTGATCGAGACCCACGCCTCGACGCTCGAATCGGAGCCGCTGTCACACGCGACGCTCGTCCTCGCCGCAGACGACCGGGCCGTCGGCCATCTGGAGTTGACGGTCGCAGCCAACGGCCTGACCGACGAACACCGTGGGGCGCTGGCCGGACAGTATCTTCCTCGCCGGCTGCTTTCGATCCGGCCACCGACGGAGGGTGGACTCGAAAGCTGGATCGAGCGGCTGGGACTGACGGAGACGCCGCCGATCTGGGCGAACCGCGAGGCGACGGACGGCGAGCCGACGGTGTACGCCTGTCGGTCGTTCAGCTGTTCGCCACCGAAGCGGGAGATGAAGGAAGCGCTCGACTGGGCGACGTGACGACGAAGGAGATCAGGCGTGTGCTTCGAGTCGTTCGGCCAGATACACGGCGATCGGACGGTCGGCTTCCTCGACGAACCGCGCCAACTCCTCGCCCGTCGTCGTGTCTTCGACGATCACCGTCGGAATCAGTTCGATGCCGTGTTCCTCGACACCGGGACCGACCTTCGAGCCGTCCTCGTTTTTTTCGACAGGGTAGTGTTCCACGTCCTCGACACCGGCGGCTTCGAGGGCCGCACCGAAATCCGGCAGCTGTGCGCGGCAGTCCTTACACCAGTCGCCGCCGAACACCTTCACCGTAATCGTGTCGGCGAGCGATTCGAACACCTCGAGTGCGTCCTCGTAGGAATCGGCGTCCCAGACGGGGTTCGGCCGCATCGTTTCCAGTTCCATACCGGCCCTTCGGGCGGTGGTCTTTTAATTGCCGCGGCGGTCGAGGCGGTGGCTGTCGCTCTTTGTCTCGAATTCCGGGGTGTCAGAGACACCCCGCGGGCACACGGCAGATTGCGGTTGGGACACAAACTCTGAACCGTGTGCCATCTCGGTCGTGTAGTCCCGCCGATAAAATATTTTTGTGATTATTCGAGTTAACGTACACGAAGCTGACAGAGTCCGTGTAAACCCACTAATGTGTTTTCGTCCGGAATGACACCAATCATTAGTTAGTTGTCACTTCTGGAACGGTCCTCCCGGTCGGTCGGTTCGCTTCGGTCCTCCCGGTCGGTTCGCTTCGGCCCAGAACGGCGGCTCAGGAGTGACAACGACTATTTATCACGCGACACGATACACCGAGGAATCCCGGATCGGTATCCGGATTGCAGGTTGGGACACATGAACGGAGACAACAAAACAGCAGAGGCGGTCGAGGTATTGCGAGAACTCGGCCTGAAGGAGTACGAGGCGCAGTGTTTCGTCGGTCTCACACACCTCCCGAAGGGGACAGCGAAGGAACTCAGCGAGATCACTGACGTGCCACGAACGCGGGTGTACGATGCGGTTCGGACACTCGAATCACAGGGTCTCGTGGAGATTCAACACTCCAATCCACAGCAGTTCCGGGCCGTTCCACTCGAGGAGGCGACCGAGACGCTTCGGGACCGATACGAGGACCGCGTCGATCGGCTCTCGACCATCTTGAGAGACGTCGATCGGCAGGAATCGGAGGCCGACAGGACCGTCCAGGAGGTGTGGGCGATGTCCGGGACGGAGGGAATCGCCAACAGGTCCAGACAGTTGATCGCCGATGCCGACGAGGAAGTCGTGTTGGTTCTCGGCGACGGATCGCTCCTGACGGAGGCGCTCGTCGATACGATGAACGACCGAGGCGGTGGCGTGGACCTGTTCGTCGGAACGGTGAGTGAGCCGCTGCAGACTCGCGTCGAGGCGGCCGTTCCGGACGCCGAGACGTTTGTCTCCGGGCTCGAGTGGTTGCAGGCCGAGGAAGGCGACGAGGTGGCAATCGGCCGGTTGATGCTCGTCGATCGGTCCGCGATCCTCGTCAGTTCGATCGTTCCCGAGGGGGGCGAACAGCACGCGATCTTCGGTGACGGGTTCAGAAACGGCCTCGTGGTGATCTCTCGCCGGCTGATGGCACAGGGGCTGTTCTCCGGAGACGCGAGCGTCGACGGATGATCGATCCCGGCGGCTACGCCTCGTCGAACATCCCCGTCGACATGTACCGCTCGCCGGAGTCCCAGAAGACGGTGACGACGAGCGGACAGTCCGGTGGAATCGGCTCTCGCCCCGGTGGCTCTTCCCGTAACACGCCAACCTCGTTGTCCGGCGTCGGGCAGGTCGGTCCATCCGCCTCGGCGGCCAGTCGCTTTGCGACCCGCTTTGCGGCGACGAGTGATCCACCGGAGGACTGTCCGACGAGGATTCCCTCCTCGCGGGCCAGGCGGCGACACTCGGCTTCGGCCGCCGACAGCGACACCGTCTGCACGTCGTCGAGGAGTTCGGTGTCCAGATTCGGAGAGACGAAGCCCGGTCCCATGCCCTGGAAGTTGTCGTGGCCGGCCTCGCCGGTGCTCAACACCGCGTTCGTGTCGGGTTCGACGCCGACGATCTCGATGTCGGGGTACTCCTCTCGGAGTCTGCGGGCGGTTCCGGTGATCGTTCCGCCGGTCCCGATTCCGGCGACGAGGGCATCGACCGGCCGATCGACCTGTTCGATGATCTCGGGACCGGTGGTGTAGTAGTGGGAATCGGGGTTGGCCGGATTCTCGAACTGTCTGAGCTGGACCATCCCTTCCTCGGCTTCGAGTTCGTCTGCTCTGTCTTTCGCTGCGTCGATCTCGCCGTCGACGAGCTCCAGGTCGGCCCCGTAGGCCTTCATGATCCCGCGACGCTCCGGGGATTTCGAGGCGGGCATCACGACGGTGATATCGTATCCCTTGGCCGCAGCGACCATCGACAGCCCGATTCCGGTGTTGCCGGAGGTCGGTTCGACGAGACGGTCGCCTTCCTCCAGTTCACCGGCCGCTTCGGCGGCCTCGACCATCGCAAGCGCCGGGCGATCCTTGGCGCTGCCGCCGGGATTTTTCGATTCGATCTTCGCGGCGACGACCGCACCCGGCGGCGAGTCGACCTGCACAAGCGGTGAACCGACCGTTCCGAGGATGCCCCGTTTCATCGCCGGATCGTTCGGTGCGAGCCTATAAAACCTCCCGGGAGACGGGAGGGGCTGCCGATGTCGGTGACACCGGGTTTCAGGCGGCGTCCTCGAACTCCGATTCGGCGATTCGGACGACGAGCGTCTCCGCTACGTCCCGGAGATCGTAGCTCGGAGCCTCCGGCCCCGTCCGGACGGTGTACATCGGTTCGACGAGTCGTCCGTCCTCGATGCCGTACAGCTTCAGGAATCGATCCGCCTCCGCGGCCTCGATGTGATCGTTTCTGATCTGCGTTGCGAGTTCCCTGGAGAGATACTCGGTTTCGCTGATCGAGGGATCTCGGATCAACGATTCGGCGACGAACCGGATCAGATACCAGTTGAGATCGTTCAGAAGCGACACGGCAGCCCCAAGAGAGACCGTCTCGACGGCGATGCTGTTGTGGTACGGTTCGGTGATCTCGTAGGTGGCGAGTGCCTCCCGGGAGGTTTCACGGCTCAGAAGCTCGAAGCGGAGGTTCACGTCGTCGTCCCCGAGGAGACACACCCGAGCCATACCGGATCGTCTCGTGGCGTGCAAAAAGCGGTTTCGCCTCTTCGCGTTCAGAACGTCGACAGTTCGCCGTCGATGACGCGACGAGTGACCGAGGTCACGTCGGCGAGTTCCCGATCGATGATTTCGGTGACCGCATCTTCGATCTCCTCGACGGACGTTCCGTCCTCGGTAACGATCGCGGCGTCGGCGACGTGTGGCCGATCGATCGGCTGACCGATCTGGCTGAGCAGCCGGATCCGGATATCGCGGATACCGTCGACCTCGGCGACGACCGATTCGGCAATCTCGGTCGACAGCAGGTTGTAGATCTTGCCGATGTGGTTGACCGGGTTCTTTCCCGAGGTCGCCTCCATCGACATCGACCGATTCGGCGTGATGAGTCCGTTCGCGCGGTTGCCGCGACCGACCGATCCGTCATCACCCTGTTCGGCGCTCGTCCCCGACGTGGTGAGATAGATCGACGCGTCGTCGTAATCGTCGGCCGTGTTGACGTACACCGACACGTCGCGGTCGGTGTGTTCCTCGGCGAGGTCCGTGACGAACGTCCGGATGCCATCGATGACGTCGTCGTAGGCCTCCAGATCCTCGACGAAGCGATCGACGATCGCTGCCGCGACCGTCACGTCGATCCGATCGCCCTCCCGTTTGCCCATCACCTTGATGTCCTGACCGACGGCCGGGTTGTCGTCGCTGTAGTGGCCGTTGAGCTGTCGTTCCGTCTCCATGACGATCCGTTCGGTCTCGGTCAGCGGCGCGTGACCGACGCCGAAGGACGTGTCGTTGGCCATCGGAACGGTCGCCCCGGCCTCGGAGAACACGCCCTGTAGATCGCCGGATCCCTCGCCCAACTTCACGTCGACGACGACGTCCGCCCCGTAGTCGAGATGCGGCAGGTTCTCCTGGATGTACTCCCGTGCAGCCCGGAGGGCGATCGTCTCCGCCGGGATCTTCGTTCCCTCGTACTCCTTCGTCGCCCGTCCGGTGATGAGCATGTAGATCGGCTCTGTCACCTCACCGCCGCCGAATGCGGGGGCGGAACTGCCGGCAACCAGCTGTGTCTCGTCCGTGTTGTAGTGTAGTACCTGTCCGACGCGCTCGATGTACGCCTGTGCCAGGGCCTGTGAGACGTGTTCTGCGACACCGTCACAGATCGAATCGGGGTGGCCGATCCCCTTTCGCTCGACGATTTCTACTTCCTGATCCTCGACGGCCAACCCGGCTGCCGGCTCGACGCGGACGTTTCGTTCGGTCATTACCGTACCCAACACCTGCAGCAGTTCTATAACTTACGAAAACCTCGATAGCCTATCTAATGTCCTGTGGTAATTATTTATCGAGGAGCATTCCGAGATACGAGGTTCGAATCTGTTCACCCGGATCGGCCCCGAGGCGTTCGAGCACCGCCTTGGCTCCCATACGCGCTTCGACGACCGTCGGGTGGTCGGCGACCGTTCCTCCGGCGGTCGATCGATCACCAGAGGGCGTCCCCTCGTCGTCGAGTTCGACGTCAGTCTCGACCTCGAGGAACTCTCCGAGTCCATCGACGGTGTCCAAAACGACGGTGTAGCCGTCGTAAAAAAAGCGCCGTCGCCGCTTTTCGACGGTTGCGGCGGGTTCGAACCCGAGCGACCGCAGGATCGCATCCATCGTGTCACCGTCGTCGACGTTCGTCTCGTGTTCCGTCCGACTCTTCGACTCTGCATCGAGCAGCGGACCCTTGTACGTTATCCGCGTGGTCGTTTCCCCGGCTTCCGCCGCCGGTTCGATCGGCGTCTCTCGTCGAATCCGGAGGGCTTCGTCCGTCTCGGCGAAGGAACGCATCGGGGCGTCGTAGTAGGTGTCCCGCTGCTCGACGGCGCCGCATGCGTCGGCCGACAACTCCTCGAGGCGCCGTCTGATCGCCTCGTGGTCCGCCCGAACCTTCAGTTCGATCTCGTACATACCCGTAGTGGCAGGGTCAGACTCAAAAGGGCGCCGACGAATCCCGTCGGGAAACGTGACGGTTAAGGATGCGACGAGTGAGGTAAGGAGTATGAGTGACGAATCTCACGACACAGAGGACGCTGCCGACGCAGCCGACTCGACAGACGACGACGCGTCGGCCACCGAATCCGAGGCGACGGAAGCGGCCGAAAGCGAGGCCGAAACCGAAGCCGAGGACGAAACGGAAGACGCCGGACTCTCCGACGGTGACTTCATCAAGATCGGCTACACCGCCCGCACCACGGAGAGCGGCCAACTCGTCGATACGACCGACGAGGCGGTCGCAGAGGAGGAAGGCGTCGCCGAGGAAGGGACCTTCGAGCCTCGCGTCATCGTCCTCGGCGAAGGACATCTCTTCGAGGCCGTCGAGGAGGACATCGTCGGAAAATCGGTCGGTGACAGCGGGAGTGTGACCGTTCCGGCGGCCGAGGCCTTCGGCGAGTACGACGAGACGAACGTCCGGACGGTCACCGCCGACAAGATCGACGAGGACGACCGGTACCCCGGCGCACGGATCCAGATCGACGGCGAACAGGGGATCCTCGAGACGATCGTCGGCGGCCGCGCGCGGGTCGACTTCAATCACCCACTGGCCGGCGAGGACATCGAGTACGACTACGAGATCATCGAAGTCGTCGAGGACGACCTCGAACGAGCACGCGGAATGCTCGGGATGTTCCTCGACGTCGATCTGGAGATGTGGATCGAAACCGAGGAAGTCGAAGAGACGTCGATCGAGGAGGCCCTCGAGGAAGACGAAGAACCGGAGACCGTCACGGAGGTCGTCGAAAAGACCACGCTGTACATCGAATCGACGCCACAGCTGTCGATGAACCAGCAGTGGATGTTCCAGAAACAGCAGATCGCCGGGCAGATCACGGACCTCACCGACATCGACCGAATCATCATCCAGGAGACCCTCGGCGAGGGAGCCGGCATGGGGATGCCCGGAATGATGGGTATGGGCGGCGGTGCCGGCGGCGAGGAGGACGTAGACCTCGAAGCTGCACTCGAAGAGGCCGACATCGACGCAGACGAGATCGCAGAGGAAATCGAGTAACGCGGGCCGCGTCCGATCGATCCGGGTCGGACAGGAGGCGACGTCCTGTGACGTATCAAAGGCGTTTGCGGTGTTCGGCGACGAGTCGCTTTGCTTCCTCGATCGATTCGGTCGTCGTCCAGCGGACGTCCTCGCCGTCGCCGTAGGCGAGTGCTTCCTTCAGTTCGTCCCGAAGCGGTCCCTCGTCGACCGCGATCACCACACCGTCTTCGTCGCCGAGTTCGTAGACACCGTACCGATCTGGAACGGACCGGATCGTCTCTCGATTCAGCGGTTTCCAGGGCTTTTTGAGTGGCATCAGCTCTCGGAAGCGTCGTCCGTGTCGGCCTCGGAGACGATTTCGTATGCCGCCTCGGCGTGTTCGTCCTCGGCGAAGACGAAGACGCGTCCGCGGGCGGCCTCCGGATCGGCCGTGATCCGGGTCCGGTAGCCGAGGTTCTCCGCGTCGACGCCCGGAAACAGCGACGCCTCTGCACCGGAATCGATCAGCACCCGACCGACGCCGGACGATCGCAGGATTTCGTCGTGCGTCCGCCGGTCGTTGACGTACACCAAAACGCCCTGTGTCTCGTCGGGTGCGGTGACGAGAACGTGGACCTCACGCCCGGGTGCGGTCGTGACCGATCCTTCGATCGGTTCCGGAACCCCGTGGTAGAACACCGATCGTCCGTCCGTGTACTCCACCTCGACGCCCTCTGTCTCAAGGGATACCGAAAGCGTGTCGGGGGCGATGTCGCTTCGCTGACTCGATTCCATACCTCCCGTTGGAGGTCGGCGCTCAAAAGGCCATCCGCTTCGGCGGGGCGTCGTCGGGATCGACGGCCGCACAATCGCCACCGCTTTGTACGCCGACACAGGAACATCCGACGATGGATGGCCGCGCAGTCGCCCCGGCAGCAGGCACGGTGTTGAACGCCCTCGCCAACGGCTACGGATCGGCATTCGCCATCGACGCACACACGACGGCGACGGTCGAACTCGATTCGACCGGAGCGGTCGACGGCGAGGTTGCGGGAGCCCCCGACGCCGATACGGCGCTCATCGAACGCTGCGTCGAAGTCGTCGTCGAGCGGTTCGGCGACGGCGAAGGCGGTCACGTTCGCACGGAGAGTGAGATTCCGATGGCCTCCGGGCTGAAATCCTCGAGTGCCGCCGCGAATGCGACCGTACTCGCCACACTCGACGCCCTCGGCGTCGACCTCGACAGGGAGGCAGCCTGTCGGATCGGCGTCGAGGCAGCGCGTGACACCGGTGTCACGGTCACCGGAGCATTCGACGACGCGTCGGCGTCGATGCTCGGCGGCGTCACCGTCACCGACAACACAGCGGACGCGTTGCTCCGCCACGAGGCAGTCGAGTGGGACGTTCTCGTGTACACGCCGTCGGAGCAGGCCTTTTCGGCCGACGCCGACGTCGGCCGGTGTGAACTGATCGCACCGATCGCCGACGTGGTCTACGAACTCGCCGCCGAGGGTGACTACGAGCGAGCGATGTGTATAAACGGGCTGGCCTTTGCTGCGGCACTCGATCGATCGACCGAACCGATCCTGGAGGCGATGCCGGTTGCTGCGGCGTCGCTTTCGGGCACCGGTCCCAGCTACACGGCCGTTGGCGACCGCGAAACACTCGAATCCGTCGCCGAACACTGGCGACGACGGGAGGGAAACACATGGCTGACAACGACACAGACAGACGGAACACGGCGGATATGAACCTCGATGAACTCCGCGAGGAGATCCAGAGCATCGACCACGAGATAGTCGAGTTGATCGCACAGCGGACCTACGTCGCCGAATCGATCGCCGACGTGAAACGACAGAAGGGACTCCCGACGACCGACGAATCACAGGAACAGGCGGTGATGGACCGCGCCGGCAAAAACGCCCAGCACTTCGGCGTCGACGACAACCTCGTCAAGGCGATCTTCCGGCTGTTGATCGAGTTGAACAAGGTCGAACAACGAGAGAGTCGCTGAACGGAGACGACTCAGGTCACGCTCTTCGACAGTTCTGCTCCAGATTTGAACGTCACATCGTCAGACGTTTTACTTATATACTGAACGAGCCGCCCTTGCCGAACAATCACTCCTCGTCAGTATCGGTAGGTTCCAACGGAACCCTCGAAACCTCAATATTTTCGTAATCTTTCTCCGAGGAGAGCACGTCCAGTCTTCGTGTTTCTACAGTTGCTGCGTGGAACGCGTCGAACGGGGTCATTCCCTCTTCGTAGTAGTTCACGGCTTTGAGAACCACCTGCTTTTCCTCTTCGTCACGGACGGGGACGAGTTCGAGCAGATTGGCCACAAGCGGGACGTAATCAAACTCGTAGCGTTCCCGAGCGAAGAGGAGTTCGAGATACGAGAACGCCGAGGTTTCGATCTCGTGTTCGTCGAGCGCGGCTTCCGCCGACTCCTGTAGCCAATCGGTGTCCTTCGCGAGGGCGAGAAGAAAATCCGTTTCGACGTACACCGTCATCGACCGCTCTCACTCCGAGCTTCCGACTTCGCCTCGTCCTCGATATCGTCTCGGATCTCCTCGACGGACCCATTCCGGAGCTTGCCTGCCGCTGCGCGGACAGCCGCGAGCGGGTCGTCTGCGACCGGAATGAGTTCGATTCTATCCTCGTAGGTCACGATGTGGTACCGCTCCCCGTACTTTTCTCGTATCTCTTTGGGGATGTAGAGGCGGCCCTGCTTGTCCGTCTCCGTTGACATGGGTGAAATTTGAGTGTTATAGTCGAAAAATCTTTCCACTAATTACGTTCTGGAACCACGCCCTAGTCCACTTCACGTGAATGTATGATGGATATCACTGGACTCGGCCACAGCGCTGGTCCATCCCCAGGTGATGTAGGCCGCCCGGTTCGGCTCGTCGAAGCGGTCCCACTGGCCGGTGTCCCGGTTCCAGACCTCGCTGGCACCTGGCAGCATCGCCGTTCGGACCTGATTGCGGATCGGGCTGTCCTCCTGCTGAGCCTGAATGAGGGCATCATCCCAGCTGTAGCTCATCAGGGTTTCACCGCCTCCGAACGAGAAAATCTCATCACCAAGGCCAAAGTTGGTGCCCCCCGGTGGGAACGCCGCCTGAGCATCGATAAACAACTCCAGGCCGCGGACCCAGCCCGGGTTGTTAATCAAAGGCTCCATGGTCTCCAGATCAAAGAAAAACCCGCCGGTGACATCCGGGTGCTTAGCATAAGGCGCCGCACGGCTGATGAACGCCGAGAACATTAGGTCGTCACGCTGGGCCACCTCAGCGGAACCGTAGTTGGCCTCGCCATTGCCGCTCCAGTCCCAACCACTGAACACTTTCGCGACCTCGTTGTACTCCTCCCAGGTCTCCGGCACCGTCAATGCCCGGCCGGCCTCTTCCTCGAATCGCGCCTGCATGGCCGGATCACTGAAAATGTCGTGGCGATACTTCAGGTAGTGGCGATCTCCATCGACCATGTACTGCTTCATCTCGCCTTCCCACATGCTGACATCCCGATAAGTGTCGGTGAGGTCCAGCATGCCGCTCACGTTCTGATAGGCCTCGGGAACCGTCGCCAGATACTGGTTGAAATCGCCTACCCACAGCGACGCGTAGAACAGCACATCATAGGCGGCCTGCTGGGTCTGGAAGGGGATCATGATGCGTTGGAAGAGATCACCGAAGGGAACGTGAACGACGTTCACCTCGGCGCCCGTCAGCTCGGAAAACTGCTCGGCGTGCAGGGCCGTGGGCTCTCCCATGACGGGAATGGCGTGGGTGATAATGCTCAGAGTCCGGCCACTGTAATCCTTGGCATCGATTGACTCGTAGCTGCACATGCCCGGCACGTCTTCGTCGATACCGAAACGGGTGTAATCCTCTGCGGAAGCCAGGCTGGCCGCCATGGCAAGCGCCGAAGCGGCCGTGACCAGGCCGACGGGACGGCATATCTTCATGGTTTGCATCGTTCTCTCCTCGTTTTTATGTGGCTCTGAATTCAGAGCATGACCTCACCACCGTTGGGCGAAATACAGGTTCCGTGGAAGAAGCTGCCTTCTTCCGAGGCCAGAAGCAGTGCCGCGGGCGCGATTTCATTGACCTCGCCGAAACGCCCCAGCGGAATGGCGTCCTTCAGGCCGTCGAGCACTTCATCCGCGAGAGGCGTTAGCAAGTCGGTGTTGGTCACACCCGGTGCCACCGCATTAACCAGCACCCCGGTGTTGGCACACTCAAGCGCCAGTGCACGGGTGAAAGTCATATTCCCGCCCTTGGCGGTGCAGTAGTGAGTCAGTGACGGCGCGCCTTTATAGGCAAGCTGCGAGGTGACGTTGATGATCCGTCCATCGCCGCGACGCTTCATGTCACGGTAGACCGCCTGAGTCATGAAGTAGGTACCCTTCACATGCACCGACCACATGCGATCGAAACTCTCCTCACTGATGTCCTCAAACGCCTCGGTGATGTTGTGCCCCGCGTTGTTCACGAGGATGTCGATCTGCCCCAGCGCGTTCTTTGCGTTGGCATAGAAGGCCTGGACATTCGACGGCCGGCTGACGTCACACTCCTCGAAGAAGGCTTTTCGCCCCATGGACTCGATTTCTGCCGCGGTGTCCCGAGCTTTCTGATCATCATTAAAATGACAGAAAGCGACGTCTGCGCCGTTTTCGGCAAACAGCGTGGCGATACCTTTTCCGATTCCCCGCGAACCGCCGGTTACCAGGGCGCGTTTACCACTGAGTTTATCTGCGCTCATCCTCTCCTCCGCTCCGTTTGTTATTGACCCCCCAAATTCATACAGTGGGCGAAGGGAGATTTCAACTTATTGATATTATTGATTTTTATTGTTCATTAATTGGACAGAACCCAACCTTGTCCAATATCTGAACAGTCGATGGAGACGAGCCGGAAATTCGCTTGATCCCCCCCGTCAGCAGGGGTAACTTGCCAGTGGATATCGCCAGAATCTCAACAGGTTAAAAAAAGAGATCGGCGGAGGAGAGTAAACGATGGATTCATCGGCGCCAGGTTTGTCGAGGGCGCGACGTTCCCTTGAACGACGGGGTCTGGTAGCCAGCGCCTCGCTGCCACCAGACATTGCCGCAAGCTGGCAGCGATGTCTTGATCATGGGCTGGATCCTCTGGGCCAGACCCGTGGCAACAATCTTGATGGCTCCGCACTCCGCGAGGCCTGCGAACGACACGAGCAGCTGATTCGTTTCGCCCGGCCCGAGATTGAACTGCTGCATGACCAGATCGCTGGTTCGAACTTCATGGTCGCTCTGGGCAGCCCGGAGGGCCTGATCCTGCAGACCCTGGTCGACTCACAGTTTGCCAGTAACGCAGCGGCCCATGCCGTGGTGCCTGGCTCCTGGTGGACCGAAGCGATCCGCGGTACCAATGCACTGGGAATCGCCCTCGCGACCCGCCGGCCGGCGCATGTCTATGGCGACGAGCACTTCCTTCGAGCGAATACCGGGGTGTCCTGCATCTGCGCGCCCATCTTTAATGGCCACGGTGCCGTCGCCGGCCTCCTGGATGCGTCTACCGCCGCGTCACACCGCCAGGATCACACCGCCGCGCTACTACAAATGTCTGCGGGCAACATCGAAAACTGCCTGATCCGATCGCGCCACGAGGACCATCTTATTCTGCTGTTCCATCCCCGGCCGGAATATCTGGATACCCTGAGCGTAGGAATGCTGGTCCTCGATCCAGACCATCGCATCGTGGCATTCAACCGGCGCGGGGGCATCCTGCTTGCCGGACTCACCGATCTCATCGGGCAACCGTTCTCGGCAATTTTTGAGGAGAGCCTGGACGCCGTGGCGTCAGTGCTTGGACGCGGGGAGACCATTCGGGTTCGCGACCGATATGGCTCCGCCGCCTCAATGCGGTGCCTGCCGAACCGTGCATCCCAGTCGCTAACCGCCGTTTCTGTTCAGTCAGCTGCGCTGGTTGGGGACACCGGGGCGCTGGTGCTCGAAGATCCCGCGTTGAGGGAGCGGCTCACGGGCATGCTGCGAGCAGCCCGCCGGGGCATGGCCATCAATCTCTGCGGGGAAACCGGCACCGGCAAGACCGCGATTGCCGAATTCATCCACGCAAGAATCAATGCAAGCGGTCATTGGCAAGCGATCCAACCGAATAACCCGACCCCAGCGCTTGCCACCGACCAATTCGGCGGTACGACGCTGTATCTCGACCGGGTGGAAGAAATGGACGAATCCCATCAGGCGGATCTGTTGCGGCAGATCGAAACGCTGGAGGGCAAAACGCTGATCCTGAGCACCACCGCTTTGCCCGCCACCTGGTTGGCGGAGCAGGGCCGGATCCGACGGGATCTGGCGCATCGACTCTCGGGGTTCATTCTCGAACTCCCGGCACTCAGGGACCGGGAAGATCTCGAAGCCCTGGTTGAGCATTTTCTTGCCGGGATAAGGCCAGGACTCGGGTTTGACCGATCGGCCCTGGAAGCACTCACCGCCCATGAGTGGCCCGGCAATCTCCTTGAGCTTCGGGCCTGCTTGCACCGAGCGGCCCTGAACAACAGCGGCTTCGAACTCACGCAAAAGGACTTCCCCGATTTTAATGGCGCCAGCGGGAAGTCGCTTTCTGCAACCCGCATAGCCGAAGTGCTGATGCAGCTGACGGACAACGGATTGAAATGGCGGGATGTCCATGGGGAAACCATTCGGGTGATGGTGGCTCACTGCGACGGCAATGTCACAGAAGTGGCCCGCCGTCTGGGGCTCTCCCGGACCACCGTCTACAAATATTACCACTCACCGATGGGCCACTCAGACAATGCCGACCCTTCATCGCCTGATGGGGGATGACACCTCGCTTGAAACCCTAGCGCGCCTCCCGACGTCCAAGGCACCATGCAGATCCAGCGCCTGATTCCTGTCCTCTACAAGACCCCGGCCATCACGCTGACCGCGCTGAAACTCTGGGTTAACCACAACCCGCTGGGAAACGCCGCCGCGCTGGCATTTTACACCCTGTTCTCGGTGGCACCCATCATGATCCTGGCGGTTGCCGCCCTGGGACTCATCATCGGCCCCGACGTGGCGGAAACCCGGCTGGTGGCC
>JARWGK010000030.1:0-15545 GCA_040409725.1 Natronomonas sp. | reverse complement strand
TGACCGACGAGGTCACGACACAACTCGCTGACCGCCGGCCGTTCGTCACCATCTACGAGACGTGTGGTCCGAACAACATCCTCGCGGTCGGCTACTTCGAGGACGACGACGACTTGAATCGGACGCTGCGGGAGTTGCTCGAAACGCCGATCATCGACGGCGTCGAAGTCGATCGGATCCGCGTCCACGAGGAAGCGAAGGCGGTCGGCGGAGTCGAGGAAATCGAAGCGAACTGACGGGCCACCCGCGCCGCTGTGAATCGATCCGGTGCTCAGACGATGTTTCGTGGTGGATCTTTTTATCAGTTCCACCGAAGGTACGTCCATAGACCTAACCACGAGGGTGGATCGTCTCACCCGACGTGGCTCGATGGACCCACAATGAGTGACTCCACGTCGATTTCGGGAGCGTCGACCGACCCCGTTCGAGTGCTCTGTGTCGACGACGAACCGGAAGTCGCCGAACTGACACAGATCTATCTCCAAAGAGAGGACGACCGCTTCGAGGTGACGACGGCGACGTCTGCTGCCGACGGGCTACAGCGACTCGAGGACGGCGAATTCGACTGTGTCGTCTCGGATTACGACATGCCGAAGACGAACGGCATCGAGTTCCTCGAGGCCGTCCGACGGACGCATCCGGAGCTTCCGTTCGTGCTGTTCACCGGCAAGGGCAGCGAGGAAGTCGCAAGCGAAGCGATTTCGGCGGGCGTCACCGACTACCTCCAGAAAACGTCGAATCCGGATCAGTACACGCTTTTGGCCAACCGCATACTGAACGCCGTCGAACAGTTCCGTGCGACACAGCGCGCCGCCGAACTCGACCGCATCAACCGCGTCATTCGGGACGTCAACGACGCTCTCGTCCGGGCGACGACCAGAGAAGAGATCGACCGACGCGTCTGTGAGATCCTCAACGACGCCGAGCCGTATCTGTTCGTCTGGATCGGCGATCCGGATCCCGACACCCGCCGCGTCGAGTCCCGCGAGTCGGCCGGGATCGAAGAAGGGTATCTCGACGAGATAACGATCACCGCAGACGAAACCGAAACCGGACAGGGACCCGTCGGCAGAGCACTCCGGGAGGGTCGGGTCGCGACGACACAGAACATCCGCGACGACGACCGGTTCGATCCGTGGCGAGAGGCCGCAATCGAGCGCGGATACGAGAGCATCGCCGCGATCCCGCTTCGATACGGCGACACGGCCTACGGCTGTCTCACCGTGTACGCGGACTCTCCGGACGCATTCGACGACCGCGAACGACGCCTCCTCGCCGACCTCGGCGATACGATCGCCCACGCCTATCGACGCATCGAGATCCAGACGCAGTACACGGACCAGTACCGCACGCTCTTCGAGGAGGCACCGGTGATGTTCGTCCTCACCGAGGTCGTCGACGGTGACCCGATCATCGAGGACTGCAACCGGGAGTTCGCCGAGACGCTCGGATACGAACGGGACGAACTGCGGGGGCGACCGCTCGCAGACCTCTACGTCGAGGCGTCCAGAACGGATCTCCTCGACGCCAACGGATACGACCGTGCGCTGTCGGGTGAGTTCGTCCGCGAACAGCGAACGCTGTTGACCCGTGACGGCGAGGCGGTGCTCACCATTCTGCGGGCCTCGCCGCGCCGCAATCGGGACGGCGAGATCATCGGCACACACGGGCTGTTTCTCGACATCACCGACGAACAACAGATTCAGAAGCTCAAACGCTACGAGACGATCTTCGAGCAGCTAAACGATGCGGTCTACGTCCTCGACGAGACGGAGACGATCGTTTACGTCAACGAGAGCTATGCGTCGCTGAAAGGCGTCGACCGCGAGACGCTGATCGGCACCGAGATTTCACAGTGGACGGACCCGGACACGCTCGAAACTGTCGAACGGGCTCGCGACGCGATTCGATCGGGCGACGACGATTTCGAATCCGTCGAGACTATCTTCGAAACGGCCGACGGCGAGCAGATCCCGGTCGAAATTCGGCTGCTCCACAACGAGCGCGGCGAGAGCGTCGAACGGATCGGTGTCATCCGCGACATCTCCGAACGACGGGAGCGCAAACGGGAGCTGCGGCGATACGAGACGACGATCAAGGCTCTCGGCGACCCAGTCTACACGGTCGACAGCGACGGACGGTATACGTTCATCAACGAGGCATACGCCGCGTTGACCGGCTACGACCGCGAGGAGATCGTCGGCGCACACGTCTCGTTTCTGCTCGACGATGCCTCCGTCGAACGGGCAAACGACACCGTTCGGACGCTGCTTTCGGAGGACGACGTCGATCAGCAGACCTACGAGATCACGGTCCGGCGCGTCGATGGCGAGGAGATCTACTGTGAGGACAACATCTCACTTCTGCCGACCGACGACGGCACGTACGCCGGTGCGGCCGGCGTCGTCAGAGATATCACGGAGCGAAAAAAGCGAGAGGAGCAACTCGAAATCAACAACACTCGGCTGGAGGAACTCGCAGGCATCGTCTCTCACGATCTGCGGAATCCGCTGAGCGTTGCGACCGGTCGGCTGGAACTGGCACAGGAGGTGTGCGACAGCGAGCATCTCGATGCGATCGAACAGGCCCACGCCCGGATGCGGACTCTGATCGAGGATATGCTGGCGCTTGCACGCGCCGAAACGGAGCTTTCGGACCCGGAACTGATCGACTTCGAGCGCGTCGTCGACCGTTCCTGGGCGAGCGTCGAAACCGGTGCTGCGACGCTCGAAACTGCAGTCGACGGCCGAGTCCGGGCCAACGACGGTCGGCTCCAGCAGTTACTGGAGAACCTCATCCGAAACAGCGTGGAACACTGCACCACGGCCGGTAGACCGGAGGCGAATGTCACCGTGACCGTCGGCAAATTAGACGACGGATTCTACCTCGAGGACGACGGTCCCGGAATCCCCCCGACGGACCGAGACACGGTGTTCGAGGCCGGATACTCGACGACGGACGGCGGAACCGGACTCGGGTTGAACATCGTCAGACGGATCGCCACGGCACACGACTGGACGGTGACGGTCACCGACGGAACAGACGGCGGCGTGCGATTCGAGTTCCGCGGCGTGGAACGCATCGAGTGACGCCTTCGATCAGTCGTCTCCCGCCGGAATTCGCTCTCCGCTCGGCGCCGCCCCCTCGGCTGCGAGCAGTCGGACGGCACACTGCTTGAAGTTCGGCTCGCCGGTCGGATCCCGCTTCGGCGTCGTTAGCTCGTTCGTCGAGGGATGGTGGATCGGGAGCCAGACGAGTCCCTCCGGAACGGCAGGGTCGAGATCGACCGTCGCCGTGATCGATCCGCGCCGTGATTCGATCTGTACCGCCTCGCAGTCGTCGAAATCGTTCGTCTCGGGGTCGATGCGAACCGTCACCGGCTTCGGGTTCCGTTCCCGCGATCGGACGCCGGTGTTGTACCCGTCTTCCTCGCGGGCGGTGGTCAGTGTCAGCGGGTACTCCTCGTCGGTCGGCTCCGCGACGCCGTCGAATCCAGCGGTCGAGAACTGTGCCTTTCCGGAACGGGTTTCGAACTCCCAGTCGCCGTCGTAGTATCGGTAGCTTCCGTAGCTGTTTGCGTCCGGTGCCGGCCACCGGACGGCTGTCTGTTCGTCGAGTCGCTCGTAGGTGATTCCCGAACAGTCCGCGGGTGTCCCGGCGGTGAGGGCGGCAAACTCCTCGAAGACGGCGGCCGGGTCGGTCGATTCGATCAGTCCCGGCTCGATCATCTCTCCGACGGTCGCGATGATGTCGAGATCGCTCCGGACCGACGAGGGGGTCTCCGTCGCGGCTCGCACCCGAGAGATCGTCCGCTCCATGTTCGTCGTCGTTCCCTCCGTTTCCCCCCACGTCGAGGCCGGCAACACCACGTCCGCATGTTCGACGGTCTCGGTGTGGAAGGCGTCCTGTACGATCAGGAAGGTTTCCTCGAGTGCGTCACCGGCGGCCGTGGCGTCCGGCATCCCCGCCGCGGGATTCGTCGCCACAGTCCAGGTCACCGCCGGATCGGCTTCGAGAACGCCGACCGGCCCGGGGCCGGGATCGTCCGGCAGTCGCCCGACCGGCACGTCCCAGGCGTCGGCCATCGTCCGTCGGTGATCCGGGGCCTCGAAGGGGCGGTGGCCGGGCCAGGTCCCCTTCGAGGAGCAGAGCCGGGCCCCCATCGAGTTCGCCTGCCCGGTCAGAGAGAAGGGGCCACTCCCCGGCCCCATGTTGCCGGAGGCGAGACAGAGATCGACGAGCGCCGAGGCGGTGTCGGTTCCCTGTACGTGCTGGTTGATCCCCATCCCCCAGTACAGGAGCGTTCGGTCGTCGAGAACCGCACAGAGCGTATCGAGGTCGGCGGGTGACACGCCGGCGGTCTCGGCGGCCGCCACCGGATCGGGGAGTGACCGTCGGAGTGTCTCGAAACCCTCCGTGTGTGCGTCGACGAACGCGTCGTCGATCCCGTTTCGTTCGATCAGGCGGCCGAGGACGCCGCGTGCGAGCGCGAGATCGGTCCCCGGTTCGGGCGCGATGTGAACGTCGGCGGCCTGTGCCGTTCGGGTTTCGACCGGATCGACGACGACGAGTCGGCTCCCCGGATCCTCGGCGGAGTCGTGGATCCAGCGAAACATCACCGGATGGGCGACCGTCGGATTCGCCCCCCAGACGAGGTGGCTTTCGGCCTTCGGAATGTCGTCGTACGTCGGCGGCGGGGCGTCGGAGCCGAAGGCGTCGTAGTAGGCTGCCACCGCCGACGCCATACACAGCGTCGTGTTCGCGTCGTAGTTTCGCGTTCCGATCGCCCCGCGGGCGACCTTGCCGAGTGCGTAGGCCGCCTCGTTGGTCTGTTGTCCCGAACCGAGGACGGCCACGCTGTCTCTGTCCCTTTCGATCGCCTCTCTGAGTACGTTTCGAACGGTTCCGAGTGCCACGTCCCACGTCGTTTCGACGAGTTCCCCACGGCTGCGGATCAGCGGCCGCGTCAGCCACTCGCCGTCCGGATTTTCGCTCTCTCGAATCCCTCGTCCACAGGCGAGTCCTTCCGACGTGGGGTGTGCTCCATCGCCACGAACGGTGTCGATTCCGTAGCCCTCGTCGACGCCGTGTTGGACGTGTCCACACCCGACCGCACACCGCATACACGTCGTCGAGACCGGATCACTCACGAACTACTCCCCCCAATCGCCGCGCCCGATAAATAACACAATCTTTGGATACGAACGCCGATATAAAAATATACGACTGCTCCATCGTTATTTCATGTAGTGTAGCACCAGATAAAAACGCTGACTCTTTACGTTTGTTTGCATCGAGTTCATACAACTGTCGACCCGGCCGATATGCGGATGCGTTTGCATTCCTTATACACAACGGAGAGAGTAACGCTTTCGGACAACCGACACGAGGCTTCGGTATGAACCGCGACAACTCCCGACGGTTGTACGACCGGGCGCTTTCGGTTCTGCCCGGCGGTGTCAACTCCGCTGTCCGTGCTGCACCACAGCCGTATCCGGTGTTTATCGAACGCGGCGACGGCGGTCACGTTATCGATGTCGACGGCAACCGGTACGTCGACTGGGTGATGGGCCTCGGCCCGCTGCTTCTCGGCCACGACACCCCGGAGCCGATTCAGTCTGCGGTGCAGTCTCACGCCGCCTCGGGGCCGATGTACGGAATGCCGACCGAGGTGGAGGTCGAACACGCCGAGTTCGTCACCAGACACGTCCCCTCGGTGGAGTCGATCCGTTTCGTCAACAGCGGGACGGAGGCGACCGTCTCGGCGGTTCGACTCGCCCGCGGCCTCACCGGGCGCAACAAGATCGTCGTGATGCAGGGCGGCTACCACGGGGCACAGGAATCGACGCTCGTCGAGGGCGACGCCGACCGTCCCCGCCCCTCCACGTCCGGGATTCCACACGAGTTTGCGAAACACACGCTGCCGATTCCGTTCAACGACGAAGCCGCTGCAAGGGAGGTGTTCGAGAAACACGGCGAGGACATCGCCGGGGTGTTGGTCGAGCCGATCCAGGCAAACATGGGGATCGTCTACCCCGAGGACGGCTACCACGAGACACTGGAGTCGCTGTGTGAAGACCACGGCGCAATGTTCATTTTCGACGAGGTGATCACCGGCTTCCGGGTGGGCGGACTGGGCTGTGCGCAGTCACGGTTCGACGTCGATCCGGATCTCACGACGTTCGGGAAGATCATCGGTGGGGGCTATCCGGTCGGCGCAATCGGCGGGAAATCGGAGTACATCGAAGGATTCGCCCCCTCGGGAGACGTGTTTCAGGCCGGGACGTTCTCGGGGAATCCGGTGACGATGGCGGCCGGTCTGGAGACGCTTCGGTTCTGTGCCGAACACGACGTCTACGACCACGTCAACGAACTCGGACGACAGCTTCGGGAGGGGCTGTCCGACATCGTCGCCGATCAGGCGCCTCGCTACACGGTCGTCGGCAGCGACTCGATGTTCAAGGTCGTCTTCACGCGCGCCGACGGGGCACCACAGAGTTCGCCGTGTCGAAACGGCTGCCGGCAGGATCCGTCCTGTGACCGATACGACGGCTGTCTCAAACGCGGCACCGACACGGACCACGCCGAAACCGAGCGGTACGCACGGCTGTTCCGACCGCAACTCCTCGAAGACGGCATTCTCGTCTCACAGAACCAATACGAGTGTAACTTCGTCTCCTACGGACACACCGAAGAGGACGTCGAGCGGACGCTCGAGGCGTACAAGGAGGCCCTGTGACCGATCAGGCCGACGCGCCGCTGCCGTAGGTTTCCTCGAGGTACGCGACGATGTCGTCGCTTTCTGGCATGCCGTCGACGCCGTGGTCGCGGTCGATCAAAACCGGGACGCCGGTCTGACCGCTTACTTCCTTGACCTCGGTTCGATCGCCGTGTGAACTGGGGACCTCGTGGGATTCGTACTCGAGTTCCAGTTCGGCGAGTTTGTCCTTGACCTTCGCACAGTACGGACAGCCTGGCAGTTCGTACAGTTCGATGTTTGCCATCACCCACGACTAACAGGTCGGTCCTTAAGATATCGACGGTGGCGTGTGTCGGAGCATCCAGACCGGCCGCCTTCGATTCGGGCGGCGGCGCCGTCCTCGTGGTCCGTGACTGTCTGTATAGCAAGTCTTAATCCGAGTGCCGCTGAACACCGTACGCTTGAATGTGTCCCTCGATCCCGTCACCAGTCGAGTTCGTGGTTCAGGTGGGATACGACCTCGGACCGATCAGTCTCGATGGGACGATGATCGCCGTTCTCGGCTCACTCACGATCGTCGCACTGCTCTGTCTGTCGGCGTTTTTCTCCTCCTCGGAGATCGCGATGTTCTCTCTGCCGCCACACCGCGTCGACTCACTCGTGACGGACGGGCTTCCCGGATCGCAGACCCTGAAGCAACTGAAGGACGATCCACATCGGCTGCTCGTGACGATCCTCGTCGGAAACAACATCGTCAATATCGCGATGTCCTCGATCGCGACCGGGTTGCTCGCGCTGTACGTCTCCCAGTCGGCGGCCGTCTTCATCGCCACCTTCGGCATCACCGCACTCGTGTTGCTGTTCGGTGAGAGCGCACCGAAGTCCTACGCCGTCGAGAACACCGAGTCCTGGGCGCTCCGCATCTCGAAGCCGCTGAAGATCTCCGAGATGCTGCTTTTGCCGCTCATCGTCACCTTCGATTACCTGACCCGACAGGTGAATCGGATCACCGGCGGGCGGGCGGAGATCGAATCGACGTACGTGACCCGAGAGGAGATCCGCGACATCATCGAGACCGGCGAACGGGCCGGCGTCCTGGAGGAAGACGAACGCCAGATGCTCCAGCGGATCTTCCGGTTTACGAACACCATCACGAAGGAGGTGATGACGCCGCGACTCGACATGGAGGCCGTATCGACGGATGCGACCGTCGACGAGGCGATCGAGGCGTGTATCCAGTCGGGCCACACCAGACTTCCGGTGTACGAGGAGAGTCTCGACAACGTCCGTGGGATCGTGAGTCTCGTCGACCTCGTTCGGGATCACAGCTACGGCGAAACCGAGGAACTGGAACTCGAAGATCTGGTCGAAGAGACCCTCCACGTGCCCGAGACGAAGCCGGTCGACGAACTGCTCGCAGAGATGCGGGAAAACCGCCTGCACATGGTGATCGTCATCGACGAGTTCGGGACGACGGAGGGCCTCGTGACGATGGAAGACGTCACGGAGGAGATCGTCGGCGAGATCCTCCAGACCGGCGAAGAGGTTCCGATCGAGTTCGTCGCAGACGACGAAGCGATAATCAAAGGCGAGGTGAACATCGACGAGGTCAACGAGGCGCTGGGGATCGACATCCCCGAGGGCGAGGAGTTCGAAACGCTCGCCGGCTTCATCTTTAACCGTGCCGGTCGCCTCGTCGAGGAGGGCGAGACGATCAGCTACGACGGCGTCGACATCCGCGTCGAGGTCGTCGAAAACACCCGGATCATGAAGGCCCGCGTCGTTCGGACCGAGGAGTACGAGGAACGATCCGACGAGGGGTCGGAGGCGTCCTGACTGTCTCACAGGACGGCAGCGACGAGGGTGTAGCCGACGTAGCTGAGGACCCCGGCACCGAGCAGTGACCCGACCCACGCGAGGGCAGTGTACCCCATCTTCGAGCCGCTCACACCGCCGGTGCCGGCTGCTGCACCGGCACCGATCACCGCCGAAACGATGATCTCGTTGAACGAGATCGGAACGCCGAGGAAGATGGCGAGTTGTGCGATGCTGAAGGCAGGGATCAAGGCGGCGATCGATCGCCGCGGTCCGAGCGAGGAGTAATCCTGTGCGATGGCCTTGATCATCCGCGGTGCGGCGGTCCAGGAGCCGATCAACAGCCCGACGCCGCCGCCGAAAAGCAGCGCGACGAGCGGGACGGTGACGCCGGAGCCGTCGAAAAGCGGCAACAGCGGCCCGAGGGCCAATCCGACCTGACTGCCGCCGGCGGAAAAGGCAACGAGTCCACCGAGGACGAGCAGGAACCGTCGCTGGCCTGCGGCTTCGTCCCTGTGCATCGCCACGCCGAGGGCGACCGCAGCGACGACGGCGACGAGGAGCGTCACGGCGACCCGACCGACGAGTCCGTCGGTGAGGACGCCGGAAACGGCCGCCGATTCCGACGGCGGTCCGAGGAGGACGAACTCGACGTTTGCGAGGATCGCGCCGACGATCCCTGCGAGCGCCGGGACAGCGAGACCCTCGGGAACCCGCTCGTCACGGAGAACGACGGCGGTCGCGTAGGCAGCGCCGCCGCCGACGAAGGGTGTCGCGATCCACACGGCGAGGATCTCGGTGTACTTCGCCCACGCCGGATCGCCACCCATCGCCATTCCGGCGCCGACGACGGCACCGGTCACGGTGAAGGCGGTCGCGATCGGGTAGCCGGTGAAGACGCCGACGGCGACGAGACCGGCGGCGATCGAAAGCGCCACGATGGCTGCCGGCGGGGAAAGCACCGCCCCGAGGATCAGTTCCCGGCCGACCGCCTCGGTGACGTTTGCCCCCTGCAGCGTCGCCCCGAGGAGGCCCAACACGCCGACGAGGAAGCCGGCTCGCATCACCGAGATGGCGTTTGCCCCGACGGCCGGGGCAAAGGGGGTCGACCCCGAGGAACCGGCTCCGATCGCCCACGCCATGAACAGACTCGCGCCACCGGCGAGCAGAAACGTCACAGCTGTCGACGGATCCATCTGACCCCTCTACACCGTCGGCACCCATAAACACCGCCGGGACGCTCCCGAAACGAGTTTGCGTTTCCCGTACGGAGGGTGGCTGTGTCCGGAGCAGGAACCGACGACGGTGAGTGCGGAGACTCCTATCGAACCGTCGGCGACGAGGGGCGGGTGCGCTACGACGTGAGCGATTCGACGTTCATCGGCCGTGCCGCCCCGGTCGAAACCACCGCGGGTGCCGAAGCGTTCCTCGACCGCGTCTGGGGGGATCATCCCGACGCGACACACGTCGTTCCGGCCTACCGGGTTCGCTCCGATCCGTTCAGGGAGTATTCGAGTGACGACGGCGAACCGAATGGAAGCGCCGGATCGCCGGCGCTTTCGGTGCTCGTCGGCCGTGAACTCGAAAACGTCGTCGTCGCCGTCGTTCGGTACTCCGGAAAGACGAACCTCGGCGTTGGCGGACTGGCGGATGCCTACTCGACGGTGACGGCAGCAGCGATCGACGACGCCGAGGTCGTCGAACGCCGACCACAGCGGCGGCTCTCGATCGTCGCCGAGTACGACGACTCCGGTACCGTCCGGGGGATCCTCGAATCCACGGCCGCGGAGTTCGACGCCGACTACGACACGCGGGTTCACTTCGACGTCCGGATTCCCCGGGAGGAAGCGGAGACGCTCACGGAACGGCTCCGGAGTGCGACGAGCGATCGGATCGATCTGTCCGATGGGTGAGGCGTGTCTGACGCTTCGGGAGGAATAAAATCGGGAGACGTGGGCGGGATCCACCCGAAAGAGAGGGGTTCGACGGCGGTCAGGTACCGAAGGCGCGGTCGCCGGCATCGCCGACGCCGGGGACGATGTAGCCGTCCTCGTCGAGTCGTTCGTCGATGCTGACCGTGATGACGTCTGCGTTCGGGTAGGCGTCGTCGACGGCGACCAACCCCGGCGGGGCCGCGACCGCCGAGAGGACGACAAGTCGCTCCGGTGTGCCCGAATCGAGGACTTCGTCGAGAACGGCGACCATCGTGCTTCCGGTGGCGAGCATCGGGTCGGCGACGATCACGGTGTCGTCGGCGGTGATCTCGGGAATCTTCACGTAGTCGACGCTGATCGGGAACTTGCCGTCGTCGTCCATTCCGGCCGACTCGTCGCGCCCGGCGGAGATGACGCCCTGTCTGGCGTGTGGAAACGCCTCGACGAGCCCCTCGACGAACGGGGTCGCCGCCCGGAGTACGTTTACGATGACGACGTTTTCGAGGCCTTTGACCATCTCGCCGGTCGTTTCGGCAAGCGGCGTGGTGATCGAGACGTACTCGGTGTCCATCATTCCGTCGACGACCTCGTAGCCACAGAGTCGACCTAGGTCGACGAGTCCGTCCCGGAACTCGACCTGATCGGTGTCGACTGATCGCAGCCTCGATAGGGTGTGTTTCGCCAGTGCGTGGGTGATGACGTGGGCATCGCCACGGTCTTCGATCGGCATACCGGAACCCGAAGGCGAGAGAGCATAAAACACCCTCCCTGCGCGACGAAGGGGGCCACCAACACGTATATCCCTCGGCGTGTGTAGGTGCCTCTAATGGATGTCGAGGAGAGCGTTTCCGGGTTCAAACTCAGAGGAAGCTGGGTCGAGATCGTCGAACACGGCGAGCGTATCACCCGTGCGCTGAAGGACATCGCAGCCGACGAGGAGGGTATCGACGCCGAGGCACTGGAGGCGTTCGACGAGTGGCGACCGAAGGCAGACGAACGCCTCGACGAGGACGTAAACGAAAAGACAGCAGCACAGGCCGTGGTCGACGAAGGCAAGGGCGAGAAGGCCGGCAAGGGTCCCGACGAGGACATCCGGGCGGCCGGCGAGAAGCTGGCCGACTCCTACGACAGCATCGAGGAGCCGGAGGAAGCCGTCGACGACTGGCGGGAGTCGATCAACTACTTCGCCCGGGCGGCAGATTCGGCGACACGGAAGGCACTCAGGAAGGTCGAGGGCACGGTATACAAGAACGTGATGACACAGATGTCGCCGTACTACTTCGACAACGAACTCGTGAGTGCGAACATCGACCGCATCGACACCGACGACTACGTCTTCGAGGTGAACATCAACGACGACGACCTGAAGATCCGGGTGTCGAATCGACTCGCCGATTACGAACAGGAGGTCGACCGCTGGCACGTCGACACGCCGAAGGACACCGAAGCGGCACAGGCGGCAGAGGGTCACGAACCGCCGGAAAACGGCGAAACTGCCGGTGCGTCGAATCCGACGGAAAACTGAGCCCCGACGGACGGCTGTCTCAAAGTTCGGGATCGTTAGGTCGTTCTTATTTCCGGCGTCGGTGTAGTATCGACACGTGATAGACTCCCACCGCGACACCCGGCGTCACGTCGAACTGTACAGGCGAGTGGCTCACGAGCGTCCGGATCGGGTTCCGACCGCGGTACGGCGGCTCGAAGAGCTGGTGTACGACGGTGTCATCGACGGCTACACGTGTCGGGTGTGGCCGAGGGCGGTGTGTCTCGATCCCGCCGAGAGCGGTGAACTCACGGAAACCGTGGCGGCGATCCGGGCCTTTGCCGAACGGAACGACGTCGACCTCGCCCCGGCGTTCGTCACCCGAAGGCGGTCTCGGTCGGGCAACGAGGGACGAGCGGTGCTTCGGCTCCCGGCGTCGTGTCTGTTGGTGTACGAGGACGGCGAACTCACGGAGATCTTTCCCCGCGGCCGAAGCGGGATGCGAACGATCGAGGACGGCCTCGCCGAACTCGAAGACCGCGTCGGTGTGGTGAACGAAACTGAGCCGGCGGTCATCGGCAACTGACCGATCACTGGATTTCGATCGATCGGACGAATCCGAGTGCGCGAATCTCGTTCAGCAACTCGCCGGGAAGCGGTCCGTCGGTGATCACGTAGAGACAGGGCTCGTCCGTGAACTCCGGATCCTCGCTGATCGTCTGTCTGATCGAGACGCCACTTTCGGCGATCAGTCCCGTCACCCTGGCGACGATGCCGGGTTGATCGGCGTCGGTGACACGGACGGTCAACACCCCCAGATCGAGGACGGGGGCGAGATCCATGAGCGAGGGGATGGCGGAGATGTTCTGGAAGATCCGGCGGAGTTCGTCGTCGGCGAGGATGGCGTCCGTCGTCGTGTCGACGACCCGACGATCGACGTCGATCTCGCGGGCGATTCCGGTGTTTGGAATCTCGATGCCACCGGAGACGACCCGCCCTTCGTCGTTGACCGAGAAGCCACGTTCGAGAAGCAGCCGGATCACCGCCTGCTGGCTCGGGCTGTCCTCGAATTTCTGCATGATCTCGTCGAACATGTTCGCTACCAGTGTGCCTCCGCCCTTTACTTCCTCGGAACTGAGGGTGGACGACACCGCTCCGAGAGCGTGGCGCTTTTTTCATCCCCCGATCGAGAGAGACTGTGGACGTACCCGAGGCTTTCACCCGGATGCCGTTTGCCGACGACGTCGGTATCGAGTTGACGCAGGCAGCGGGGGGCAACGCGGCCGGTCGGCTCACGCTGGAGGAACGCCACTCCTCGAGTCGGGAACGCGTCGTCGCACACGGCGGTGTCGCCTACGCGCTCGCCGACACCGTCGGGGCGGCGGCGGTGCTTTCGATCAACGACTTCGTGACGCCGACCGTCGACATGCGGATGGACTATCTCGCCCCCGTGACGGCGGATGGGACCGAAATGCGGGCGACAGCGGAGGTGTTGAGCGACGGCGACAGCGTCGCGACGGTCGAGGTGACCGTCACGGACGACGACGGTGAAACAGTCGCAACAGCCCGTGGGACGTACAAAACCGGCGGCGGAGGCGGCGAGACGGCCTGGGGTGGTGACGGATGACCGCCGGAATCGACCGCTCCCCGACCCGGAGAGATTTGCAAACCCCGCCGTTCTTATACCCGGCGGTGCGTGAACTGTTGGTGATGAGATACCGCAAGGGGGTGCATCGATGAGCGACGCCGGCACCGACGTCCGATCGTACACCGTCCGGCTCGAACTCGTCGATGAACCCGGCGAACTGCTTCGGGCACTGGAGCCGATCGCAGAAAACGGCGGCAATCTGCTCTCGATCTTCCACGAGCGCGGGAGCGTGACACCGCGAGGACACATCCCGGTCGAGGTGGATCTGGAGGCGACACCGACACAGTTCGACATCATCGTCGATGCCCTCCGAACGGAGGGCGTCAACGTGATCCGCGCCGGCGCAGAACGCTACAGCGAGGAGTTGACCGTGGTGTTGATCGGTCACCTGGTCGAGACGGATCTCTCCGATACCCTCCGTCGGTTCGAAGACTGCAACGGCACCTCCGTCGCCGACGTGTCACTTTCGGCGCCCGCGGGGACCGAGGGTGCTTCGAGCGCCCGACTCCGCGTGGTTGCGAGTGAAGGAAACACACAGCGGGCACTGGAGACGGTCCGGGGCGTCGCCGAGGAGAAGGGCATCCGCGTCATCGAGCCGCTCACGGAGGGATCGGCGTGAAACTCGCGGTCCTCGGATTCGGTGCGGTCGGATCCTCCGTCGTCGAGTTGGCCGAGGAGCACGGACACGACGTCGTCGCCGTCGCGGATTCCTCGACCGCCGCCGTCGACAACGACGGGCTCGATGCCGACGCAGTTCTCTCACGCAAGCGCAACGACGGGGTCGTCGGAGACGCCGATCGGGACGCAGCACTCGACGCCGACTACGAGGCGCTGATCGAGACGACGCCGACGACACTCGGCGACGCCCAGCCGGGCTTTTCACACGTCGAAGCGGCTCTCAAGCGGGACCGACACGTCGTTCTCGCGAACAAAGGTCCGGTCGCCGAACGGTACGACGAGGTGCGTGAACTGGAGGCCAACTCGAAGGGGACGGTGCTGTTCGAGGCGGCGGTCGGCGGCGCGATTCCGATCCTCTCGACGATCGACGACCTCAACGGGCAGGTGACGGCGGTTCGAGGGATCCTGAACGGGACCGCGAACTTCATTCTCAGCCGGATGGCTGCGGAAGGACTCGACTACGATCACGTGCTGTCGGAAGCAAAGGATCTCGGCGTGGCCGAGGCCGATCCCACCTTCGACGTCGAGGGGACGGATGCGGCGCTGAAATGTGTTATCCTGGCGAACGTGCTGTTCGAGGACAGCTACACCCTCGCGGACGCGACGGTCGAGGGGATCGCGGATCTGCCGGGAAGCGCCCTAGAGTTGGCCGCAGAGGACGGTCGGACGATCCGACTCGTCGGCGAGGTTGCAAACGGCGAGGTTCGGGTCGGACCGCGTCTCGTTCCGGAAAACGGGACGCTCGCGGTGACGGGGACGTTGAACATCGTCCAACTGGAGACGAAACACGCCGGGCAACTGAACATCTCCGGTGCCGGCGCCGGTGGACCGGAGACGGCGGCGGCGATACTGGCCGACGTGGGGCGGCTGCCGCCGCTTTCCTGACCGATCGGCCGGTCACGCCGCCGTCCGGTGACGCGTGAGAACCCTCCGCAAAACGCCGGAGGCCGCCGGAATCCGGGGATAGCGGTATCGAAATCGTTTTATGAACAACTACCGAACCTTCCCGGTACAGCGCGTCCGCGCGTGAAATCAACAATGAGTGACAAACCGCACCAGAACTTGGCCGTAATCGGTCACGTCGACCACGGAAAGAGTACGATGGTCGGGCGACTCCTCTTCGAGACGGGGAGCGTACCCGAACACGTCATCGAGCAGTATCGAGAGGAAGCCGAAGAGAAGGGCAAAGGCGGCTTCGAGTTCGCCTACGTCATGGACAACCTCGCGGAGGAGCGAGAGCGCGGTGTCACGATCGACATCGCCCACCAGGAGTTCGACACCGACGAG
>JARWGK010000029.1:0-2740 GCA_040409725.1 Natronomonas sp. | reverse complement strand
TGGGACGCGACGACCGGCGTGGTGAGCGACACGCTGTGGGAGTCGATCGCCGACGCATACGCCTTCGATTCCGACCGACAGGAGTGGATGCGGGATGTGAACCCGTGGGCGCTGGAGTCGATCACGGACCGCCTGCTCGAGGCGATCGACCGCGGCCTGTGGGACGCCGACGCCGACACAGAACAGCGGTTGCAGGACCTCAATCTCCGTGTCGACGGCGATCTGGAGGAACGTGCCACGGCGGCAGACGGCGCCGCGACCGGGGAGGTGTTGGGCGATGACGACTGAGGAGTCCGGCCCACGGGTGACCGACGGCGGCACGACGGCAGACGACGAGTTCGAATCCTACGCCGACCTCGGGGCGACGACCGCCGAGGCGATGGATATCGCCGAGACGAGCATGGATCGGGTCCACGAACTGGTTCCACAGGAAACGCTGGCGGATCGGATCCGGGCGAAGGCCGTCCACGCCACCGGCGATCCGGAGTTTCAACACCTGATCCGCTTCAGCGGTGAGACGGAGTCCGAACCGGTCCGGGCGGGTGCCTCGGCCGTTCTAGAGGAGGCACCGATCGTCACCGACATCACGATGGTGAAATCCGGTGTCACGGGCCGTGGACACGACTGTCCGGTACGGAAGGCGATCGGCAACGGAGCCGAACTGGCGGCCGAAACCGGGATGACCCGGACCGCCGCCTCGGTGCTCGAACTGGATCGAGAGGGGGTGTACGACGGGTCGATCGCCGTCGTCGGCAACGCTCCGACGGCCGCCCTCGCCCTCGCCGACTGCATCGAACAGGGCACCCGCCCGGCGGTCGTCGTCGCCACGCCCGTCGGCTTCGTCAAGGCTGCAAAGAGCCGTCGACGCCTCCGCGAGGTCTGTGCCGACCACGGCGTCGCCGCGATCACGAACGTCGGTCGCCGCGGTGGCAGCGGTGTCGCAGCCGGTCTGACGAACGAACTGATCCACGTCGCAAGCGACGCACGCGACGGCGAGGTGACGCTGTGACCCGGATCGAGTTACCCGACGATCCCGCCGCCCTCGCCGCGACCGAGCCGGAAACGGCGGCTGAGGACCCCGTCTACGCCGTCGGAATCGGGCCGGGGACCTCCGACTTTCTCACCCGCCGCGGAGCGGAGGCGATCCGGACGGCAGACGTCGTCGTCGGCTTCGAGACGGTCGTCGAGTTCGTCGAAGACGAGATCACAGGCGATACCATCACCTGTGGCTACCGCGACGAACCCGAGGCACTCGCTCGATTCGCCGACCGCGTCGCCTCGGGAGACGCCGGCGTCGCCGTTCTGATGGGCGATCCGAACCACTCCGGCTATCAGTTTCTCGGCAAGGTCGAGTCTGCCGTCGACCGGCCGGTTGCGGTGATTCCCGGCATCTCCTCGCTGCAGATCGCTGCGAGTAAAGCCCGGACGCCGATGGAGGAGACGACATTCGTTACGCTGCACAAGCGGGGAGCGATCGAATCCGACCTCGCCCGTCTCCGTCGCGACGTCGGCGACCGACACCTCCTCGTCCTCCCCCGGCCGTTCGACTGGATGCCGGAACGGATCGCATACGACCTACTCGAGGCGGGCGCCGACGACCTCGACGCCCTCGTCTTCGAACACCTGACACACGACGAGGAGTCGGTGACGGAGACGACGCTTTCGGCGCTTGCGGCCGACATCGATTCGAGAGACGAGACGGCCTTCTCCGATCTGTCGGTGTTCGTGGTGCGAAAATAACGGAACGAAACGTGCGGTCTCGGGTGTTTCAGTCGTCGTTCATGAACGCCGTCGGCCGACTGGCCGGGGCGGTCTGGTCGGCCGTCGCCTCGTCCTGTGTGGCGAGTGCGACGACGACGAACACCGTCAGTGCCGCAAGCGGACTGATGAACGTCGGGAAGCCGTCGAAGGCGGCGGTGAAGACCTCGTTCGGGATGTACAGCAGATCGTTCGGTAGCCCGTAGGTTGTCGGCATGAACACGAAGAAGCCGAGGCGGGTGAGGGCACCCGTCGCAATCGCCGCCAGTGCGGCGGGACGGTTCGCCTTCGCCCAGTACAGTCCGAGGATGAACGGAACGGCGATTCCGGCTAGGCTGATGTCGAACGCCAAGACGAGCAACAGCCCGGTTTCGGGGAGTCGAATCGCAAACAGTGCACCGAAGGTCGCGATCCCAACGGCGACGGCACGGGTCGCAAGGAGCAGCTGATCCTGCTTCACGTCGACGTTTTCGGTGTCCTCGGACGGCTTGATCCCGAGGATGTTGCGGGCGATCACCGAGGAGGTCGCAAGCGTCGCACCGTCGCCGGTCGAAAGCGACGCCCCGATGATGCCGACGAGAACGACGATGCCGAGCGACAGCGGCAGCACGTCGTCGATGAGAGCGTACAGGACCGGCGTGTCGCCGGCCTGAACGCCGGCCTGTGCGAGAATGTCACCGGCACCGAGTGCGACGATCGAGAAGGGAATTCCGATGATCAACGTTCCGGCAGCCGCACCGAAGCAGGCCAACTGCGCCGTGCGCGGCGACTTCGCCGAATACAGGCGTTCGTTGAAATCGAGGGCGACGAGATTTCCGAAGGCGAGTGCGGTGATCGTCGCGAGGTTGATCATCGCCCCGGATTCGGGATTCGTCACGTCGGTCAACTGTCCGGTTGCCGTCGGACCGAGTCCCGACGGAATCGTGAAGCCGTACGTCACGCCGACGTACGCAAGCAGCGCGATCGAACCGACGAAGGCGAT